>JAUMEU010000001.1:0-1509 GCA_032120295.1 Opitutales bacterium
TCGCTGCCGTAGCAACCGAGGTCCGAGAACCCCATGTCATCGACGAGGATGACGACGATATTAGGTTTGGGCGCCGCCCCGGCCGACGCACACAGGGCGAGCAGGGCGAGGAGCGAACGGTAAGTATGCATCTGGGTTATTTGGCGGCCTTCGTCTGCGCGGTCTTCTTGGACGGGGGGCGGAGTTCGTCGGCGGTCCAGGAATTGGGGTGGTCGGCGCTTTGCTTGCGCACGCCGGCGACGAACTTGGCGTCGACGGGCGAGGCGTTATGCTCCCACTCGCGGCGGATATAGGTGAGCACGCTGGCGACGTCTTCGTCGCTGAGCATGCCCATGGGCGGCATCGAGAGATCCCAGACGCGGTTGCCGACCTTGATCGGTCCGCCGAGGCCGTTGAGGACGATCTTGGCGGTGACGTCGGGCTTGCCGAGGACCCAGTCGCTGTCGACGAGGGGCGGCGCCAGCCCGTCGAGTCCGTAGCCGTGCGGCTGGTGGCAGGGCGCGCAGAGCGAGGTGAAGATCGTCTCTCCCTTCTCGAAGCGAGCCTGCTCGGCCTTGGTGAGTGCGGTGACCTTGGGCGGGGCGGGGGCGCCGGGCTTGCCCATCCAAGCGAGGCGGGAGGACAGGGAGGTCAGGTTGGTCAGGCCGCCGGAGGATTTCACGGAAGTGCGCAGTTTGGCGAGCGCGACCGGCTCGCTGCTCAGCCAGATGGTCTTGAGCGTCGTGGTCTTCTTCGTCTTGGCGTCGCGGATGGTCTGGTCGAGACCGCGGAGGACGGCGTCGCGCAGGTTGGTGCGGTCGTTCAGCGTGACGGCCACGCCGAGCATCTGCTCGAAGGGCCCCGCCTTGCCGGCCTGCGATACGAGCGTAGCCAGAGCTTCAAGCACGGGACCCGTCTGGGGGACGTTGGTGCGGTCGGCCACGGCGGCGACGGCTTGGGCGATGGTGGTTTCGCGACCACGTACCCCCGAGAGGGTGCCTTCACGGACGAGGGCGTGATGGCCGTGGCGGGCGACGAGTTCGGCCAGCGCGCGATCGGCGGTGGGTTGATTGACGGCCGAGAGGCGGATGGCGAGGTGCGCAAGCACCAGCGGAGCGGGGTCGTCCCTGACGGCGAGCAGGTCGGGCAGCAGGTCCGCCGAGGCCAGGCGCACGGCGGCGGCGCGGACTTGCTCGTCTTTGTCCTTGAGGGCGGCGCGGATGTCGTCCGGTGCGATGGCGCCGAGCCCGTCCAAGGTCCACAGCGCGTGCAGGCGCGTCACGGCCGGAGATGCCGCGTCGGTGAGCAGGGCACGCAGGGCGGGGGCAGGAGTGATGGGGTCGCCGCTTTCGACGAGCAGTCGCTGGGCGGTGTCACGGACCCAGCCGTTGGGATGAGAGAGGCGAGCCACGCGGTCGGCGGAGCCAGCCGGCAAGATCGTCTTCGACGGGGCCGCCTTATCGTCGCGCACGATGCGCCAGATGCGGCCTTGGTTGACGGGCGTCTCGAGCTTGCGCGCCTTGATGTTGG
>JAUMEU010000002.1:0-3106 GCA_032120295.1 Opitutales bacterium
CGTCGCCGGCCTTGGCTTCGAAGCTTTCGGCGGCGTGCGTGGCCTTCTGGATGTTGAGGCCCCAGCCCATGAGCTTGGAGGTCAGGCGGGCGTTGCGGCCCTTGCTGCCGATGGCGATGCGCATGTCGTCCTCGTCCACTTCGAAGAAGATGGAACGGGTGCGTTCGTCGATGCGGACATTGCGCGGCTTGGCCGGACGGATGGCTTCTTCGAGCAGCTTGAGCGGCTCGGCATGGTAGCGGATGATGTCGATCTTCTCGCCGCCGAGTTCCTTGACGATGTTGCGGACGCGGGCGCCGCGGGCGCCGACGCACGCGCCGACGGGGTCGACCTTGGGGTCGCGGGAGTCGACGGCGATCTTGGTACGGTAACCCGGGTCGCGGGCCATGGCGGCGATGGTGACGGTCTTGTCGGCGATCTCGGCGACCTCAAGCTCGAGGAGGCGGCGGACGAACGCCGGGTTGGCGCGGGAGAGCACGAACTCACGGCCGCGCTGCGGGTCTTCGCGGATCTCGAGCAGGAGGCAGCGGATGCGGTCGCCGGTGCGGAATTCGTCCCCATGGCAGCGTTCCTTGTGGGTGAGGATGGCTTCGGCGGTGCCGAGTTCGATCACGACGTTGCCGCGCTCGGTGCGACGGACGGTGCCGGTGACGATGTCGCCGACCTTGTCCTTGTACTCCTGGAAGACCTGGTCCTTCTCGATCTTGCGGAAACGCTGGTTGAGCAGCTGCTGGGTGGTCTTGGCGGCGATGCGGCCGAGGTCCTCGACCTTGATCGGCTTGCGGACTTCCTGGCCGACCTGGACGTCAGGCTGGATGAGGGAGGCGGCGACGGGGTTGATCTCCTGGAGCGGGTCCGACACGGAGTCGGTCACGCGGAGGACGACGAAGGCGTCGAGCTTTCCAGTGACGGCGTCGGCGTTCACTTCGACGTTCTGGCCGGCCATGACCGACTTCTCGACGGAGGACTTGATAGCCTCGACGATCAGGGCGCAGGCCTCTTCTTTTTTGATGTTCTTCTCCTTTTCGAGATATTGGAGGAAGGGTTTGATATCGACGCTCATGGTGATGGGTGCGGGTTTTCGGTGAAATGATTTGGGGACAAAAAAAGCGGGTCCGGCAGGACCCACCTCGGTGAAGGTGAACTGAGGCTTACCTTGGGCACCCCCAGGGGGATGTCAAGTGCGCTCGACCCCCGGCCCGGAGGGTTCCGCTTGCCCCCGGGGGGTCTTCTCCGAACCTATCCGCATGGCTGACGAAAAAGTAATCTTCACGATGACGGGGGTCACGAAGTACTTCGAAAAGAAACCCGTTTTCCGCGATATTTCCCTATCCTACTACTATGGGGCCAAGATCGGCGTCCTCGGCCTCAACGGCTCGGGCAAGTCCACGCTGCTCAAGATCATGGCCGGCGAAGACAAGGAATTCGACGGCGCCATCAGCCAGGTGCCGGGCTACACGCTGGGCTACCTCGCCCAGGAGCCGCGCCTCGACGAGCATCTCACGGTCCAGGAATGCGTGATGCAGGCCGCCGGTCCGATGAAGGCGCTGCTTGAGGAATATGACGAGACGTTCGTGAAGGTCTCGGAGACCGACGACGCGAAGGAGCAGGAGAAGATCCTGGCCCGCCAAGGCGAGATCCAGACGATCCTCGACACGCGCGGCGGCTGGGACCTCGACGCCCGCATCGAGATGGCGATGGAAGCCCTGCGTTGCCCGCCCGGCGAGGCGGTGGTCTCCGCGCTCTCCGGCGGCGAGAAACGCCGCGTGGCGCTCTGCCGCCTGCTGCTCATGGAGCCGGACATCCTCCTGCTCGACGAGCCGACCAATCACCTCGACGCCGACACGGTCGCCTGGCTCGAACGCCACCTGCAGGGCTACAAGGGCACGGTCATCGCGATCACGCACGACCGCTACTTCCTCGACAACGTCGCCGGCTGGATCCTCGAGCTCGACCGCGGCCGCGGCATCCCGTGGAAGGGCAACTATTCCTCCTGGCTCCAGCAGAAGCAGCAGCGCCTCGAGATGGAGGAGAAGCAGTCCGCCGCGCGTTCCCGCTCGATGGAGCGCGAACGCGAATGGGCCGCGGCTTCGCCCAAGGCCCGCGTGGCCAAGAACAAGGCCCGTCTCCGCGCCTACGAGCAGATGCTCACGCAGGACCAGAACCAGCAGGAGAAGGCGGCCGAGATCTGGATCCCGCCCGGCCCGCGCCTCGGCGGCGCCGTCATCGAGGCCCGCGGCCTGTCCAAGGGCTACGGCGACCGCATCCTGATGGATGACGTCAATTTCACGCTGCCCGCCGGCGGCATCGTCGGCGTGGTCGGACCCAACGGCGCCGGCAAGACGACGCTCTTCCGCATGATCACGGGTCAGGAGAAGCCGGACAAGGGCACGCTCACGGTCGGCGAATCGGTCAAGATCGCCTATGTCGACCAGTCCCGCGACTCGCTGCCGGCCGACGCGCCGCTGTGGTCCGCGATCTCCGACGGACAGGACATGGTCCACCTCGGCAAGATCATGGTCCCGGCCCGCGCCTACGCGGCCCGCTTCGGTTTCACGGGCGACGTCCAGCAACGCAAGGTCGGCGTGATGTCCGGCGGCGAACGCAACCGCATCCATCTCGCGCGCCTCATCAAGGCCGGCGCCAACGTCCTCCTGCTCGACGAGCCGACCAACGACCTCGACGTGAATACGATCCGCGCCCTCGAAGACGCCCTCGAAGGGTTCGCGGGCTGCGCGGTCATCGTGACCCACGACCGCTGGTTCCTCGACCGGGTGGCGACGCACATCCTCGCCTTTGAGGACGACAGCACGGTGGTCTGGCACGAGGGCAACTACGGCGACTATCTCGAAGACCGACGCAAGCGCCTCGGCCTCGAATCGGACACGCCGCGTCGCCCGAAGTATCGGCGCCTCACGCGCTGAGCCGGCCGGTGGCCTTCAGCCGCTGTCGCCACGCGCCGGCCATCGCCGCGAGCGCGGTCAGCTGCAGGTCGCTCATGCGCCAACCCCAGTTGCCTTGCGGGTTGCCCGGGGTATTGAAGCGGGCTTCGGCGCCGAGTCCGAGCAAGTCCTGGACGGGGATGAACGCAGCCACGCCGGGCGAG
>JAUMEU010000003.1:0-7381 GCA_032120295.1 Opitutales bacterium
GAAGCGCTACCTGGAGCGGGCTTCCGCAGGGCCTTCCGCTGATTCTCGTCAATGACGAACCAGACCTTATTGAGCCAGCCTTGGAGGACATTGACCCGGGCTAGCTCCATTATGCGCTCGGCGTCCACCTGCGCCGCCTGGCGGGCGCGCTCCGCGGCGAGCAGGCGCAGGTACTCCGCACGGAATTCCTTCTGCAGCGCCGCAAGGTCGGCCTGCACGCTCCAGCGGGCACGATTTTCGACGAGCACGAAACCGTTCCGGTCGTGGATGCGCCCACGGGCCGGCGGCCGCAGGACGATGCGACGACTCTGGTTGTCGGACTGCTCCTTCAGGTCGTTCGACTGGATGAGCTGCCGATAGGCGAGTCCGCCGACGACATAGAGGAAACCGAGCGAGAAAAGGCCGAAGACCGCGTACAGACGCAGTTTCTCGACCGGCGTCGAAGGGAGCACCTTGGTGTCAGCGCGTTCCCTCATGGTATTTCCGTCGCGGGCGGGACGCCCAGGCGATCCATCGCGGCGTTTTGCGTCAACGCGACGGGCACCAAGCCGAGCGCCCCGACGACTCCTGCCAGCAACAGCTGGCCGACGAGATGACCCGCGACCCCGTCGGAAGGCACGGCGGCGGCGAAGCCCGCAGCGACGTGCCAGACCAGACAAGCACCGACGTTGACGATGGCCGCGGCTTGCAGCATCCGCGGGGTGCTGCGGAGGAGCGGACGACGAGAGGACAGGAAGATCGCGACCGCGACGAGGGTCAGCGCCAACGTCCCGTCGGGGATCGGCCGGCGAGCCTCGAAAAGGAAGCCCACACCCGCGGCAAACAGGACGCACTGCCAGCGCTTGAGCCGACGGGAAGGCGCGATGAGGCAGGCGCCGCTGACGAAGACGACGAGCGAGGAAGAAGCGACCGTGTCGCTGGCGAGGTCCGCGACCAGGAGCCACGGGTAGGTCGCCAACAAGAGGATCAGCCACGCCCAGCCCATCGTCACTGGAATTGATCGCCCTGCATCAGCGCTTCGCCGGGCGTCGGGATGATCGGGACCAGCACAGAGACTTCCTGCAGGTTGTAAAGGTCCCGGGATGGGACGAGGAGGCTTTCCTTGAAGTTACCGACCTGCGTGGCGTAAGCGCCGCCGTCGAGGTAACCCAAGGTCAGTCCGCTGGGGAAGACCCCGCCCATGCCGGTCGTGGTCACGCGGGCGGGCGTCCCGGCGGGCAACAGGTAGTCGTACGGGATCACGCTCACGCGCGCCTTGGCGGCGCCCAGGGAATTCGCGGCGACACCGTTGATGAGGACGATGCGGTTCTGATCGTCGCCTTCGAGGTAGGCGGTGCAGCGGAAGCCGGGGCTGGTGACCAGGTCGACCTCGCTGGTCGTGAGATGGACCGCGGTGACGCGGCCGACGACGGTGTCGCCGAAGACGACCGGGGCGCCGGGGCGGATGCCGTCGTTACGGCCCTTGCGGATGACGATGCGATGCCACCAGGAGGAACTATCACGTGTGGCTACGCGGGCGACGATAGAAAGATATTCGTTCGGGACGTTGTAGCGGGTGACCTCGCGGAGGCGCGTGTTCTCCCGGCGGACATCCTCCATGCCCTTGAGTTTGAGTTCTAATGCGGCGTTGATGCGCGCGAGGTCGCGACCGGCGGCGACGAGCTCTTCTGAACTCCGACTCTTCTTCTCCCAGAAGGTGGCCAAGTCGCGGGACTTGCCGACCAGATGCAGCGCCGGGGCCTGGAATTCGACGAAAGCCTCCCGATTGAAGCGACGGACGGTGCTCGGCAGCAGGACCCAAGCCGCGATAAAGACGGTGAGGGCGACGTAGGAGGCGCGGGCTCCTTGGCGATTCTGGTCCATGGCGGGAAGGCCCGCGAGCGGGGCTTAGTCTCGACCGCTCCAGCGGGAGGAGTTGGCGAGGATCTTGCCGGTGCCGTTGACGACGGCGCAAAGAGGGTCTTCGGCCACGAACACGGGCAAGCCAGTGGCTTCGGAGATGGCGCGGTCGATCTTGCGGATGAGCGAACCGCCGCCGGCGAGCACGATACCGCGGTCGACGAGATCGGCCGAAAGCTCCGGGGGGATACGCTCCAAGGAGCCCTTGATGGCTTCAATGATGAGGTTGATGTTGTCGGCCATCGCCTCACGGACCTCCTGGGAGGTAAGGTGGAGTTGGCGAGGGAGTCCGGTGACATTATCGCGTCCCTTGACTTCGAAGGTGAGCTCCTGTTCGAGCGCGTAGGCCGAGCCAATCTTGATCTTGATTTCTTCCGCGGTGCGTTCGCCGATGATCAGATTGTACGAGTTGCGGATATACTTGATGATCGACATGTCGAACTCGTCGCCACCGACGCGGATGGAGCGGGCGTGAACGATGCCACCGAGGGAGAGCACGGCGACTTCCGTCGTGCCGCCGCCAATGTCGACAATCATCGAGCCGGTGGGCTCTTCGACCGGAAGGCCGACGCCGATGGCGGAAGCGACCGGCTCAGGAATGGTGATGACGTCGTCGGCCCCGGCGCGGTAAGCCGAATCCATGACGGCGCGCCGCTCGACCGCGGTGATGCCATACGGCACGGCCACGACGACGGTGAGGTTGGTGAAGAGGGATTTACGGGCGACCTTACCGATGAAGTAGCGGAGCATGTGCTCGCTGATCTCGAAGTCGGCGATCACGCCGTCCTTCATCGGGCGCAGGGCTTGGATGTCGCCCGGCGTACGACCGAGCATCATGCGAGCCTCGTTGCCGACGGCGATCGGCTTGCGTGTGCTGGTACGGATGGCGACGACGGAAGGTTCACGCAGGACGACGCCGCGGTCCTTCAGGAAGACAAGCGTGTTGGCCGTGCCAAGGTCGATGCCAATGGCTTGGGTGAATAGCCCGGGGAAGCGCTTAAACATCAGGGTCGTAGTGGTTTCCCTTATGAACAGTTTATTCACAGCATAGTCAAACGAAACTTCGGCCGGCCAGGGCAGGGCTAGGACGTCATAAGATTCATCCAGACAGCGAGATAGGCCTGTCTTTCGGCCTGACCACCGGACCTGTTCACATCGGCGCCATCGGGGCTGCGCCTGGCTATCGCAGAACCCGGCTCCGAGGCAGGTCGGCGACCGCCCGCATGGAACTTGCGACCCAACCGGCGACTCATAGAACCGAATCACCCCCAAACCCATGACACCCCAGTTCGATCGTCGCTCCTTCCTCCGCCAGACCGGCATGGCCGCCGCCGCCTTCGCGGTCTCCCGCCCTTGGCTCAACTCCGCCGCCCGCACGATCTCGCCGAACGAGAAGCTCAACATCGCCGCGATCGGCTTGGGCGTCGGCGCCAGCAACGTCCGTAATTCCGCCGACGAGAACATCGTCGGCCTCTGCGACCTAGACCTCGGCCGCTGCGCCGGGACGATCAAGCAGTTCCCCAAGGCCGGCGTCTTCACCGACTTCCGCAAGATGCTGGACCAGCGGAAGGACATCGATGCGGTCATCATCGCCACGCCCGACCATTCGCACGCCTACATCGCCATGGAGTGCATGCGCCGCGGCAAGCACGTCTACGTGCAGAAGCCGATCTCCCATTCCGTCTTCGAAGCCCGCATCCTCACCGAGTCGGCCCACAAGTACAAGGTCGTGACCCAGATGGGCAACCAGGGGCATTCCGGGGAAGGGATCCGTCAGGTCACCGAGTGGATCGCCGCCGGACTCATCGGCAAGGTCCGCGAAGTGCATACCTGGACCAACCGTCCGATCTGGCCGCAGAGCAGCGAGATGGACCGTCCGTCCGAAGCGCAGAAAGCTCCCGAAGGCATGGACTGGGATCAGTGGTGCGGCCCGGCGCCGCTGCGTCCGTTTCACGCCTCTTACCATCCCGGCAAGTGGCGGGCCTGGTGGGACTTCGGCACCGGTTCGCTCGGCGACATGGGCTGCCACATCATCGACCCGGCCTTCATGGCGCTCGACCTGCGTTACCCGATCAGCGTCGAAGGCAACGTCTCGACCGTCTTCGAGACCTTCGGCAAGAAGACCACGGGCAAGTTCGAATCCTACCCGCGCTCCTCGGTGGTGCGCTTCAAGTTCCCGGCCCGTGGCGACATGCCGCCCGTGACCCTGACCTGGTGGGACGGCGGCCTGATGCCTCAGCGCCCCGACGAGCTCGAAGACGACATGCCCTTCGGCGATCCCAACGGCGGCTGTCTCTTCATCGGCGACAAGGCCAAGCTCGTGTGCGGCTGCTACGGACTCAACCCGCGCATCCTTAATCCGGATCTCCGTGAAGAATCCAAGAAACTCGCGAAGACGCTGCCCCGCATCCCGGGCAATTCCTCCGGCCACGAGAAAGACTGGATCCGTGCCTGCAAGGGCGGGCCGGCCGCTTCTTCCAACTTCGATTACTCCGGGCCGCTCTCCGAGATGGTGCTCATGGGTAACCTTGCGTCGCGCTATCCCGACCGCAAGCTGCTTTGGGATGGCCCGCAGATGCGCGTGACCAACGACAAGGACGCCGACGCCTACGTCCGCCGTGAATACCGCAAGGGGTTCGAACTCGGCACCTGAGCCGGCCTCACTTCAGCGCGAGGAACGCCAGGATCGTGCCGCCTAAGGCGATACGATACCAGGCGAACACGCCCAGTCCGTTCCGCGAGACGTACGCCACCAGCCATTTCACGGAGACGAACGCCGTGACGGCGGCGACGAGCAGGCCGACGCTCGCCGGACCGGCAGGGTAGACCTGGGTCAGGGCAGGGCCGAGCGCCCACATCTTATAGACCGAAGCGGCGGAAAGCGTGAGCAGACCGACCAGGAAGGAGAACTCCGTGGCGGCGGCATGGGAAAGACCGGCCAGGCGGCCGCCGAGGATCGTCGCGAGCGAACGGCTGGTGCCGGGGATCAATGCGAAGCACTGGCATAGACCGACGGTGAGCGCCGGGCGCCAGCCGATCGCGGCGACTTCGTCGGAAGACTCGGAGGCCTTCTTCGGCAGCAGGTATTCGGCTACCAAGATGACCAGTCCGCCGACGACCAAGGCCGCGGCGACGACTTCGACCGAGAACAGATGGGCAGAGATGGCGTCCTTGAACAGGAAGCCGAGCAAGGCGGCGGGGAGGAATGCGACCAGGATCGACGAGGCGAGGGAGACGGACCGGCCGTCGCCGCGGCAAAGTCCCGTCAGCACGCCGCGTACTCGTCCGTAGAACGCCACGAGCACGGCGAGGATCGCACCGAGCTGGATGATGACGATGTAATCGTCGGCGACCCGCTCCATCGAGACCGCCCGGCCCTTGCGGTCGGTGACGCCCGACACGGTGACATCAGCGAACTTCGGGACGCCGAGCAGGCTGTCACTGAGGATCATGTGACCGGTCGAACTCACCGGCAGATATTCCGTGATGCCTTCGACCGTGCCGGTGACGAGGGCTCGAGAATAGGTGAACTCCCGTCGCATTTCTTCAGGCGTCACCGCCGGACCATAACCTGCGAACGAGGGCAGGGAGGACAGCAGCCACAGACCGAAGGCGAGACGAAGCATGGGCGAGCACTAGGCACATGGCCGTGCCGGGGCAAGGAAAGCCGTCAAAAGCCCTTGTCGCTTGCCCTCTCCTTAGGTTCTCGCTTTATGCAGGCATCACCATGTCGGCCTCCAGCCTCATCCCGACCACCGAACCTCGCTTCCGCGTCCCGGACGCCCGCGGCCGCTTCGGTCAGTTCGGAGGAATGTACGTCCCCGAGACGCTGATGACCCCGCTCCTGGACCTGACCAAGGCCTATGACGAGGCCCGTCGCGACCCGGCCTACCAGCAGGCCTTCGCCGACATGCTCCGGGATTACGCCGGCCGCCCGACCGGCCTTTACCACGCCGAGTCGCTGACCAAGCACGTCGGCGGCGCCCGCATCTACCTCAAGCGAGAGGACATGCTCCACACCGGGGCCCACAAGATCAACAACGTGATCGGTCAGGCCCTCCTGGCCGTCCGCATGGGCAAGAAACGCATCATCGCCGAGACTGGCGCCGGCCAGCACGGTACCGCGACCGCCGCCGTCTGCGCGCGTTTCGGCCTCAAGTGCGTCATCTACATGGGCGCGACCGACATGGAGCGTCAGGCGCTCAACGTCTACCGCATGCGCCTCATGGGCGCCGAAGTCCGCGGCGTCGAGGCAGGCCAGCGCACGCTCAAGGAAGCCGTCAACGAGGCCATGCGCGATTGGGTGACCAATGTCCGCGAGACGCATTATATCCTAGGTACGGCCTATGGCTCGCATCCGTATCCGATGATGGTCCGTGATTTCCACCGCATCATCTCGATCGAATCCAAGCAGCAGATCCTGCGCGCCGAAGGCCGTCTGCCGGACGCCATCGTCGCCTGCGTCGGCGGCGGCTCCAACGCGATCGGCGCCTTCTTCGAATTCTTGGACGAACCCGGCGTGCGCCTGATCGGCGTCGAAGCCGGCGGCCGCGGCATCGCCCGCGGCGAACATGCCGCCCGATTCGCGGGCGGACGTCTCGGCGTCCTGCAGGGTTGCATGACCAACATCCTCATGGACGGAGAAGGGCAGATCGAAGGCACGCACTCCGTCTCCGCCGGACTGGATTACGCCGCGGTCGGACCCGAGCATTCCTATTATCGGGAGAAAGGTCGCCTGGAGTTCGCCTACGCCACGGACGACGAATGCCTCGAAGGCTTCAAATTGCTTTCCTGCACCGAGGGCATCATCCCCGCCCTCGAGACCAGCCATGCGGTCGCGTACGGCGTCAAGCTGGCGGCCTCCTTGCCCAAGGACCAGGTGGTCATCATCAATCTTTCGGGCCGCGGCGACAAGGACGTGTGGAGCGCGGCGCGCGCGATGGGCACCGAAATCAAGCTCTGACCATGGCGGCGTCTTCGATGACGGGTTTCGGACGGGCGGAGATCGATCTCCCCGGCGTCCGCCTGTCGGTCGAGATCGCCACCGTGAACCAGAAGAATCTGCAGGTCTCGGTCTTCGGACCGGATGCCTGGCCGGCGCTTGAGTCTACCGCTTCGGCCTGGATCCGCGCCCGTCTGCAGCGCGGCAAAGTCACCGCGCGCGTCACGCAGGCCGCCGCCTCGACCTGTTCGGGGCAGTGGGATGCGGAAGCCGTCGCAGGCAGCTTGGATGAGCTTTCGAAGGTCGCCGCTCGCTGTGGTGTGAAGATTTCCCCGGATGCCGAATTGCTGCTGAGGCTCGCTGAATCCACTCGTCGACCATCCGTCGTCCTCCCTGAGCTCAGCAAGGTGGATTCCGCCGTCCAGGCCGCTTTTGAAGAAGCCTTGAACAGACTCGTCGCCATGCGTCAGGCCGAAGGCGCCGCCTTGGCCCGCGACCTCAACGAACGCCTGGCCAAGATGGCGACGATGGTGGTCGGCA
>JAUMEU010000004.1:0-2584 GCA_032120295.1 Opitutales bacterium
CCTGCCACACGCTCTTCCAGTTCTACGTCTCGACCGACGGACGGCTCAGCTGCCAGCTGTATCAGCGCAGCGCGGACCTCTTCCTCGGCGTGCCGTTCAACATCGCCAGCTATGCGCTGCTCACGCACATGATCGCGCAGGTCACGGGCCTGAAACCGGGCCATTTCGTGCATACCTTCGGCGACGCGCACATCTATTCCAACCATGTGGAGCAGGTCGATCTGCAGCTCTCGCGCGAGACGCGTGCCCTGCCCCGCCTGGTGCTGAACCCCGACGTGAAGGACCTCTTCGCGTTCCAGTTCGAGGACATCTCCGTCGAAGGCTACGACCCGCATCCGGCGATCAAGGCGCCGGTGGCCATCTGAAGTCGTGGACCTCGGCCGACCGCTCATCGCCATCGCGGCCGTCGCGCGCAATCGCGGCATCGGCCTGAACAACAAGCTCCCGTGGCGCATCCCGGAGGACTTCGCCTTCTTCAAGGCGACGACGATGGGCCAGGTGCTGCTCATGGGACGCAAGACCTACGAGTCCATCGGCCGGCCGCTGCCGGGTCGTACCACCGTCGTGCTGAGTCGCTCCGGCTTCAGCGCGCCCGGCGTGATCGTCGCTCAGGACTGGCAGGAGGCCGCGAAAGTCGAGCCGACCAAGACCCTCTTCCTCGCCGGGGGGGCCGCCCTTTATGCGGAAGCCCTGCCCTGGTGCGCCGAGCTGATCCTGACCCACGTGGCCATGGAGCCCGAGGCGGACGCCTTTTTCCCGGACTGGACGGGGCGGTTTGACGCTGGGGAGGTCATCGCCCAGCACCCCACCTGCGAGATGCGCCGGCACCGGCCACTCTAAGGTATTGATAGATTTCAGTCATAATTAAGGGGTCCGGCGGGTCCGGGGTCTTATGCCCCCCATAAAGTGGCAAAAAAGGCCATTTAGGGGCGTTTTGTCCTTTCCAATACCCACCCCCGCCCTACCTTGCGACCCATGCCGGACGGCCTGTTTATTTTCTTCGCTGCCCTGACCCTCGGGGCGGCCCTTCTCTTGGTCCTCAGCCGCAATGCGGTGACCTCCGCCATGGGAATGATCCTGGCCCTGGTCGGGGTGGCCGCGGACTTCTTCCTCCTCGACGCCTACTTCCTCGGCGTCCTGCAGGTCCTCGTCTACGCCGGCGCCGTCATGGTGCTGTTCCTCTTCATCATCATGCTCCTCGACACCGAGGATCCGCAAGGTGCGTATCCATGGAAGACCGCGGCGCTCGGACTCGCCGTCTTCTTCCTGCTCGCCGCCTCCGTCCTCTGGCTCTTCCACTGGTCGGGCGCCGTCTCGACGGTCAAGGCCGGCGCCACGCCGCCTGAGCTCTCGACGAACCCCGCCGAGTTCGTCACCGCCGCCAAGGCGTTCGGACGTCTCCTCTACTCCAAGTATCTCCTGCCGCTGGAAATCGCCGGCTTCCTGCTCCTCGTCGCCCTCGTCGGCGTCGTATCGCTGAGCAAGGACAACCCCGAGAACCAAGCCTGAGCACGCCGCCATGGAAAACACCACCCTCGCGCATCACCTCCTCCTGGCCGGGCTCCTGTTCGTGCTCGGCCTCACCGGCGTCCTCGTGCGCCGCAACCTGCTCGTCGTGTACATGTGCCTCGAGCTCATGCTCGCCGCCGCCACGCTCGCGCTCGTCGCCTTCTCGCGTTTCAACCGCACCATGGACGGCGCCGTCCTCGTCTTCTTCGTCATCACCGTCGCGGCCGCCGAGGTCGCCGTCGGTCTCGCGCTGATCGTGGCCCTGTTCCGCCAGCGCGGCACCGTGCAGTCCGACGCGCTCACCACCCTCCGCGACTAAGCTTTTCCGATGCCTTCCGACCTTTCGTCCGTGGTCCACTGGATCCTGTTCCTGCCGCTGGGCGCCGCCGCGTTCTCCGCGCTGTTCCTGCGCCGCGCGGGCGGTTTCGCCGCCTGGTTCTCCACCGCCGCCGCCTTCGCGATCGCCGGCCTCTCGCTCTGGCTGCTCGGCCAGGGCGCCGACGTCCGCTGGCACGTCGAACTCGCGAAGTTCGGCGGCATCAGCCTCGGCTTCGGCTACCTCCTCGACGCGAACGCGCGCCTGATGCTCTTCGTGGTCTCGTTCGTCGCCGCGTGGATCCACCTGTTCTCCGTCGGTTACATGCAGGCAGACCCGGCCCGCGGTCGTTTCTTCGCCGGCCTCTCGATCTTCATGTTCTCCATCCTGGGCATCGTCGTCGCCGACAACCTGCTCATGACGTTCATCTTCTGGGAGCTCGTGGGCTTCAGCTCCTACATGCTGATCGCGCACTACTTCGACAAGGACTTCGCCGCCGCCGCCTCGAAGAAGGCGTTCATCGTCAACCGCGTCGGTGACCTCGGTTTCATCCTCGGCATCGCCATGTGCCTCTCGCTCTACGGCACGCTCGACTTCGTCGCGCTCAAGGACCACGCCGCCGCCGCCAAGAACATCCCCGTCGCCGTCGGCGCCCTGCTCATGTGCGGCTTCCTCGGCAAGTCCGCCCAGTTCCCCCTGCACGTCTGGCTCACCGACGCCATGGCCGGTCCGACGCCGGTCTCCGCGCTCATCCACGCC
>JAUMEU010000005.1:0-3805 GCA_032120295.1 Opitutales bacterium
CGCTGGCGTTTGTTCTGCCAGAGATACGCGGCACTGCGACGGAGGGCGATCGGGTTGACGGAGTAGAGCTGGCCTTTGGCGAGCACGGGCTCGCCGGGCACGCCGGCGACGGGGAAGTGGAAGCGGTGATAATCGACCGGGCAGAGGCGTGAGCACACGACGGTGCCGCGGGCGTAGCGTTCACCGAGGGCGCGATCGGCGACGAGCGCGGGGATGTCGAAGGTCTGGCCCTTGGCGAAGATGCCGGTGACGCGTGAGGCGTCGGGGAAGCCGAGGTGACGTCCGTCCGCGGGGAGTACGGCCATCTCGGGACGCGGATCCAGCGGGCGGGCCGAAGCCTTGAGCTTACGATAGAAGAAGTCGTTGAAGGTCCGGTAGAACTTCAGGTCCGGGTCGGCGAACTCGGCCGGGTCGAGGCCGAAGGCCTTTACGAAGGGCTCGACGCGACGCGCGCTGCTCGGTCGATCCATGGCCCAGCCGTATAACTTCGAGAAAAGGGCCCGTTTGACGACGGTATGGAGGGTCAGCTTGCCGAGTGGGTTGCCGTAGATGCGTTGCAGCCACTTCTCGCCGTAGACCTGTTCGGTCTCCATCCGGCCGGTATGGCGATTGAGCAGGGTGATGGGGGCGTCGACATCCATACGGGCAGATTTGCTAAAAAAGGACTTCAAGGGAACCATATATCTGTCAAATACTCCTTACCCCCATGTCGCGCCTGGCTTACGTCTTCCTCCTCCTCGCCGCGCCCCTCATGGCGCAGTTCAGCCCGGTCAAGAAGACCCCCGAAGTCATCAAGGCCGAGATCGAGACGGACGTCATCCGTGCCCGCCTCGACCTGGCCGCCTCGCAGCGCAAGCTCGCCGCGCTGACCCAGACGCTCGAACTGCGTAAGCTCGAAGCCGAAGCCGCCCTGCGCGCCGCCCGCGCCGAGGCCGCCGCCGCCCCGATCGAAGCCGAGCAGACGAGGCTCAAGCTCGAAGCCGCCCTCGCCGCCGCCCAGGCCGCCGTCGCCTCGGCCGACAAGGACCGCGCCCGCGCCGAGCTCGAAGTACAGGCCCGCCTCGCCGCCGCGGAAGTCTCGGTCGAATACGCCAAAGTCTCATCCCTGGCCACCATCGCCCGCCTCGAGCAGAAGGCCGCCGACATCGCCAGCGGCGCCAAGGTCGCCTACCCGAAGGATCCGCTCATCGACGGCGTCCTGCACATCTCCGACCGCCGCATCCCGTTCAACGGCCGCGTCGACGACAAGCTCGCCCAATTCGTCTGCGGCCGCATCGCCTTCTATAACGCCCTCGATAGCGAAGCCCCGATCTTCATCGTCATCGACCGCTCACCGGGCGGTTCCGTGATGTCGGGTTACATGATGCTCCAGGCCATGGAGACCTCCAAGGCGCCGGTCTATGTCGTCGTGAAGGGTTACGCCGCCTCGATGGCCGCGATCGTCACCACCCTCGCCAAGCGCTCGTTCGTCTACCCGAACACCATCGTCCTCCACCACCAGGCCTCCGTCGGCCTCAGTGGTAACGTCACCCAGCTCAAGGAACAGCTCAAGTGGAGCAAGGTCTGGTGCGAACGCATCTTCGTGAAGGTCGCCGCCCGCATCGGCACGACCGTCGACGACTTCGTCGCCCAGATGTACAAGGGCGCCTCCACCGGCGACTGGAAGATCCTCGGCGACGAGGCCGGCCGCCGCAAGTGGGTGACCGACGTGGTCGAACGCATGTCCGAAGATTCCCTGACCGTCGCCGGCACCGTGCCGCCGGTGGTCGCCGAACCCAACCCCGACGGCTTCAACGCCGGCAAGACCCAGGACGGCCGCGCCCGTCAGGCCCTGCCGCCGCTCGGCCCCTGCGATATCTGGTGGATGTATGACCCCACCGTCGAATTCGTCCTCCGCTGATTTTAAAACCAAAACAAACCCTCATGCATCTCCGCATCTCCCTCCGACTCCTCGCGCTCGCCGTCTTCGCGGCCGCGCCCGCCCTCGCCCAGCAGGCCGCCCCGGCTGCCCCCGCGGCTACTCCCGCCCCCGTCGCCGCGCCGCGCGAGGAACTCTCCCCGCCGCAGAAGGCCGCGATGAAGGAAGCCGAAAGCATGCGCGCCCAGAAGGCCCGCATCGACGCCGAGCTCGCCCTCGCCGAAGCCAAGCGCGCCGAAGAGCTCGCGCCGCTGCAGGCTGAGGTCGCCCGCCTGACCGCTGAGCGTGCGCTCCGTCTCGCCAAGGCCTCCGCCGAAGCCGCCGCCCTCGAGGACGAGCGCGCCAAGCTCGAGCGACAGGCCGCGCTGGAGACCGCCCGTTCGACCGCCCGCCTGGCCGAGCGCACGAACAAAATTCGCGAACTCGAAGCCGAAGCCAAGCAGCTCCAGCTCGAGGCCGCGAACACCGTCGCCCGCCTCTCCAACGAGATCCAGCGTTTCCAGAAGGAAGACGAGGCCCGCAAGATCGCCAGCAAGGCCAAGCCGAAGTACCTCAAGGACCCGCTCGTCGACGGCGTGCTCTACATCAGCGACCGCCGCATCGCCTTCAACGGCGCCGTGACCGAGCAGCTGGCCGACTACGTCTGCACGCGCATCGCCTTCTATAACAACCAGTCCTCCGAGTTCCCGATCTTCATCGTCGTGGACAACTCCCCGGGCGGTTCCGTCGCCGCCGGCTACCAGATCCAGAAGGCCATGGCCGCCTCCAAGGCGCCGGTGCACGTCGTCGTGAAGGGCTTCGCCGCCTCGATGACCGCCGTCATCTGCACGCTCGCCGAGCGCTCCTACTGCTACCCGAACACCATCCTGCTGCATCACCAGGCTTCGAACGTCGTCCGCGGCAACATGACCGTGCTCAAGGAGCAGATCGACTTCACCAACCAGTGGTTCGACCGCCTCGCCACCCCGGTGGCCAAGAAGATGGGCATCTCCCTCGAGGAGTTCGTGAAGCAGATGTACGCCAATGATTCCACCGGTGACTGGCAGGCTTTCGGTGACAAGGCCAAGGAGCTCAAGTGGGTTGAAAACGTCGTCGAACGCATCGAAGAGACCGCCGTGCTCGATCTCCTGCCGGTGCCCGTCGCCCCGACCGCCATGCCTTCGCCCGTGCCCCAGCCCCCGACCCGCACCGAGATTTCCGGCGTCGTCTCCCGTATCGACGACAAGGGCCGTCCGTATCTCGAACTCCCGGCGCTCGCCAACCCGTTCGACGCCTGGTGGCTCTACGATCCGCAGGGGTTGTATCGCGCGCGGTAAGTGGGTAGGGTCGGGACCGCGTCACGACATAGAGAGGCCGCCTGCGGGCGGCCTTTTTGTTTACGAGTTATTAGGTAGGGCTGACCGGCTCGGTCAGCCTCGGTTGAGCGGGCCGCTCAACCCTACCCAAGGCAGAAACTCATATTGAAACCGGAGACCGGATGGTTGGCTGGGGAGATACATTTTCAGGTCACGGGTCTCGGCCGTCGGGTATCAGGTTCTGGTGTTCAGGTTCGGGTGCAGGTCCCGGACCTGATTGCCGCGCCCGCCTCCGCGCCCGAACCTGTAGCCGAGACCTGAGACCCGAAGTGATGAGCACTCCCGCTAATTATCCGGTCTCCGGTTTCCGGTCTCCCTTTGAGTTTATTCTCTGTCTTGGGGTAGGGCTGACCACCCTTGGTCAGCCGTGCGGTTGAGCGAGGGCGCTCAACCCTACCCGATACAGCTAGGGCAGCTATGTCGTGACGCGGTCCCGACCCTACCCAAGGCATCCCTTGCCAACTTGCCAACGGGTCAACGGGTCAACTCTGGCTCGGGCCGCTTGCGGCCCGAGCCTATCCGACTTGCACCA
>JAUMEU010000006.1:0-4513 GCA_032120295.1 Opitutales bacterium
CACCTGCACGAGTGGGCCGACCAGATTCCGGCGCTCCTGCGCGACCTCGGCGCCAAGAACCTGCCGTTCATGTATTTCCAAGAACACTCCGAGGGCATCTCTAAGAAGGCCTCGAAGGAAGAGGAGCTCCGTCAGATGGCCGGGCGAGGTAAACTCGATTACCGCCCCATCGTGAAGGCGCTGCGGGATATCCGTTTCACCGGCCAGGTCGAATTGTTCATGCACCCCACGCCCCGGGGCATCCCGGTCATGCCGACCACCGCCGAGGTCACCGCGGTCATCAACGAGTCGCGCACCTACGTCGAGAAGTGCGTCCGCGAGACCGCATGATCCTGCGCTGCGCGATCCTGCTCGGCGCCGTCGCGCTGCACGCCGAACCGCTGGTCACAGGATTCGAGCGTTTCCATGCGGCCTCGCCCACGGCCGAAGGCGGTCGTCTCCTTTATAACGAACTCGGTTGCGTGAACTGCCACGGCGGCGCGACCGGCTTGCCCGCCATGCGCGGCCCCGCGCTTGCGACCGTCACCCAGCGCGTCCGTTCGGAATGGCTGCGCAAGTTCATCGCCGATCCGGCTTCCGTACATCCTGGCACGGTCATGCCGCAGGTGCTGGCCAAGGCCGAAGACAAGACCCTCGTCGCGATCGAGCATTACCTCGCTTCGTTGCAGCCGAAGGCTGCCGCCAAAGGTTCGGCGATCATCAGGCACGTGAACGGCGGCCGCGGCGGCGAGCTCTTCCATACGCTCGGCTGCGTCGCGTGCCATGCGCCGGGCAAGGGGTTCGTCCCTCCCGACGGCCTGCCCAAGGCTGCGGAGTTTACCCATCGCAGCGTCGCCTTCGGCGACCTCAAGGCGAAGTATAGTCTCGATAGCCTCGCGACCTTCATCGTCGACCCGCTCAAGGTGCGGACCGACGGACGCATGCCGAAGACCACGATGGTGAAGCAGGACGCCATCGACATCGCGGGCCACTTGCTCGAATTCCAGGGCAGTGATGGTCGTACGGATGTCCCGGTCGTGTCCGTCGCCGCCGACAAGAATCTCGCGATCGCCGGCCGTAAGGCCGTCATCGCCGCCCAATGCGCCGCCTGCCATGACCTGCCCAAGGACGCCGCGGCCAAGCCCGTGGCGCTGAAGAAGACGGAAGGCGGCTGCTTGGACGCCGATCACGCCAAGGGACCGCGCTTTGCGCTTTCCGCAGCCCAGCGCGCTTCGTTGAAGCTCTTCCTCGCGAAGAAGGACGAAGTCGCCTCAGCCAAGCTCGCCGCCGACCTCACGCTGCACGCCCTCAACTGCGTCGCTTGTCATGAGCGCGACGGCCAGGGCGGCCCCGACGCCGCCCGGAAGCCTTATTTCCAAGGTGACCATAATCTCGGCGACACCGGACGGTATCCGCCGCCCCTCACCGGCGTCGGCGGCAAGCTCCGCCCGGAATGGCTCGCCAACGTGCTCACTGAGCGCCCGGCGGCCAAGGGAGCCGATCTCTTTACGACGCACTACAGCGGCGAGCCCTATCGCATCCGGCCATACCTGAAGACCAAGATGCCGCATTACGGCCCGGCCGTCGCGGATCTCGCCAAGTTGCTTGGCGTATCCGATGCGCGCGCTCCCCTGAAGTTCGAAGGCGGCGATGACACCGCCGGACGCAAGCTCCTCGGCACGCAGGGCGGGGCGGGTTGCATCACCTGCCACCGCTGGGGCGATCGTCCGTCGTTGGGCGTCCAGGGCCCCGATATCAGCAATATCGCCGCGCGCCTGCAGGAAGGCTGGCTCAAGGAATACCTCATCAACCCGGCTGGGTATCGTCCGGGCACGCTGATGCCTTCCTTCTGGCCGGGCGGAAAATCTTTCAATCCCACGATCCTCGGCGGCGACACCGACAAGCAGATCGCCGCGATCTACAAGTTCGCTGAGAGCGCCAATGGCGAACCGGAAGGCTTCCCGCAGAACCGCAACGGCGAGTTTGAGATCGTGCCCAAGGATCGTCCGGTCGTGCAGCGCGCGTTCCTCGACGGCGTGGGCGTCCGCGCGATCTTGGTCGGATTCCCGACCGG
Source organism: Opitutales bacterium (assembly GCA_032120295.1). Taxonomy (GTDB): domain Bacteria; phylum Verrucomicrobiota; class Verrucomicrobiia; order Opitutales; family UBA953; genus UBA953. The sequence goes on from JAUMEU010000006.1 coordinate 2,054, forward strand.
CGTGCATCTCGCCTACGATGGCGACAAGGGCGGGCCGGGCCTCGCCTGGAAGGGTCGCTTCTTCGACGCCTACCTGACCTGGTTCTCGCGCTTCCCGACGTTCGAGAAGCCCATCGGCGAGCAGGTCGTCGCCTGGCCTAAGCCGGCCGGCCGTTTCCTCGGCTACCGTCTCGATGCCAAGGGCAATCCCACGTTCCTCAGCGAACAGGGCGGCGTGAAGGTCGAAGAGACCTACGAAGGTATCGAAGAGGGCCTGCGTCGCACCGTCACCTGGGCGCCCACGCCTGATTTCACGCCGACGATTACGCATCCTGTCGGGATGGTCGTCGACGTGAAGGAATCCACCGCCGAAGGCCGTCGCGTCTTCACTTATCTCTGGAAATGAAAGCCGTCTCCTTAGCCCTTTTTGCCGCCGCCTCGCTTTCCGCGGCGTCCTATGATATCGCCGACATCCTGACCGCGAGCACCGCGGCGGATACGCGCGCCAAGGATTGGAAGCCTGGTGACGGCCTCGCGCTCGAAGTCAGCGGCATGGATTGGACCGCTGACGGGAAGCTCGCGCTGTCCATCCGCAAGGGAGAGGTCTGGCTGCTGGGCGGCGTGCTCGACCCCAAGCCCGACAAGGTCAGTTACAAGCTGTTCGCCTCGGGCCTGCATGAGCCGCTCGGCCTCCTGCGCGACGGCAAGGACCTGCTCGTCACCCAGCGCACCGAGACCACGCGTCTGCGCGACACCAACGGCGACGGCGTCGCCGACGAATACCTCACCGCCGGCGCCGGCTGGAATGTCTCCGGCGCCTATCACGGTTACGCCTATGGACCCAAGCGCGACGGGCAGGGCCAGCTCTGGGTCACGCTCAACGTCGATATGGGTGATCATGCGGACAACAAGGCCCCGTGGCGCGGCTGGGGCGGTGTCCTCGATAAGGACGGCAAGTTCGTGCCCATGGTGGCCGGCATGCGTTCGCCTTGCGGGCTCGGCACCAACCTCGCCGGCGACATGTTCTGCGTCGACCAGCAGGGCACCTGGATCCCGACCACGCCGATCTACCATCTCCGTAAGGGCGCGTTCTTCCTGAATCCCGAAGGCATCGCTTCGGAGAACCGTCCGGAGTCGCCGCTCAAGCTTTCCGCCAAGATCCCGGAGAAGCGTCCGTATCCCGAGGCCGTGAAGGCGCTGCCCGAGATGCGTCCGCCCGCGGTCTGGATGCCTTATAACAAGGTCGGCCGCAGCGGCACCGACCTCGTCACGTGCGATGCCGGCGGCAAGTTCGGACCTTTCGACGGCCAGATGTTCGTGGCCGAGTTCACCGACGCCAAGATCAGCCGCGTGTTCCTGGAGAAGGTCGATGGCGAGTATCAGGGCGCCTGCTTCCCATTCGTCGGCGGCTTCGCCTCCGGCATCGTCCGCCTCAACTTCGCGCCGGACGGATCGCTCATGGTCGGCATGACCAGCCGCGGTTGGTCCTCGCTCGGGACCAAGGCCTACGGCCTGCAGCGCCTGCGCTACAACGGCAACGTCCCGTTCGCCATCAAGGAGATGAAGGCCAAGCCCGACGGCTTCGAACTCACGTTCACCAAGCCGGTCGACGTCGCCCGGGCCGGGGACGTCGCCTCCTACCGCATGACCAACTACACGCTCTTTTATTCGGGTGCGTATGGCAGCGACGAGATCCAGTCCGCCCCGAACCCGGTCACCGGCGTCCAGGTCGCCGCGGACGGACTCAGCGTGCGGCTCAAGGTCGACGGACTCCGGGAGCTTTACATCCACGAACTGCATGCCGATGGCCTGCGCTCGGCTAGCGGTGAGCCGCTGGATCATGCGGACGCGTATTACACGCTGAACCGCCGGCCGAAGAACTGACTCGCCTCGGCGGGTCGTTCGGCTCCTCTTGGGGGGCCTTGGCCACCGTTCCTACCATCCGTTCGGAAATCGGACCCACGCTGAAGCTCGCCGTCCCGATCATGCTCGGCATGCTCGGCTACGGGTTGATGTTCGTCGTGGACGTCGCCATGGCGGGTCACCTCGGGGAGACCGCGCTCGCCGCCTCCGCCCTGGCTTCGAACCTCAACTACATCCCGTATGTCTTCGGCATCGGCGTCGTCGGGGCCATCGCCGTCTATCAGTCGCAGGACAACGGCGCCGGCGTCGAGGAATCCTCCCCCGCGATCCTGCGGCACGGCATGGTGCTCGCGCTGGCCATCGGGGTGGTCACCGCCGCGCTCACGCACGCTTCCGCGCAGTTCCTGCCCTTGCTCGGTTCCTCGCCCGAGGTCACCGCCGAGACGCATGACTTCTTCGTCATCATGGCCTGGGCCATGGTGCCGGGCCTTGCCTTCCATGCGCTCCGCGGGCATCGCGATTCGCAGCACCAGCCGTGGATTTCGCTGGCTTGGTTGGCGGCGGGCATCCTCGCCAACATCTTCTTCAACTGGCTCTGGATGTTCGGCCACTGGGGCT
>JAUMEU010000007.1:0-8805 GCA_032120295.1 Opitutales bacterium
GGTGCCGCTGCCGGCGATCGCCAGCTACGACCCCGCCCTTGGACAGGTCCAGGTGGTCCGTCGCTTCGGCTACGCCGACTACAAGAACCGCCTGTCCTGAGCGGGGCTAGTTCTTGACCCCCGGGACGAGGCGGGCAAGATGGCCGTCAACCGACACCATGAAGACTCGCGAAATCATCATCCTCCTGCTGGCCGCTGCCTTCGGCGCCATCGCCATCGTCACCTGGAACGGCGAAGAAGAGGCCAAGTCCCTGACCGCCAAGGCGGTCGCCGAACTGACCCAGACCAAGGCCGACGCCGCCAAGGCCGCTGCCGCCCATAAGGCCGCCCAGGACAAGGCCGCCGCCGACCTCGCCAAGGCCAAGGCTGACGCCGACGCCGCCAGCAAGCAGGCTGAGGCCGCCCTCGCCAAGGCGAAGGATGATGCCGTCAAGGCCACCGCCGAGCTGAAGGCCGACCTGATCAAGGCCAAGGACGCCGCCGCCAAGGCCGCCGTGAAGGCCACCGAGCTCGAAAAGGCCAAAGCCGTCGCCGACGCCCGCGTCAACGAACTCAACGCCGAGCTCGCCAATCTCCGCAACGGCTCCGAACTGAAGGAAGCCATCGCCCAGCGCAAGAAGGCCGAAGCCGACCTCGAAGCCGCGTCCGCCGCTGTCCGCGAAGCGAACGCCAAGCTGGCCGCCGCCCTCGCGCGCATCGCCGAACTGGAAGAAGAAAACCGCCGCCTCCGCGAGCAGACCAAGGGCACGCCGAACGCCTCGCCCAACTACCGGACGCTCTGAGCACCGGCCTAGGCCGACCGATCAGCCCGACCGCTTGGTCGGGCTTTTTCGTGCCCGGGCGAAGACCTTGCGCAGCTTGGCGAGCAACACCGGCCGGGCCTTCGGCTTCAGCTCGTGCTCCCAGAGCCGCAGGACGCGCCACCCCTTGCGTCGCAGACGCCGCGAATCACGGCGGTCGCGCGCGCGGTTCCGCCGGAACTTCGCCCGCCAGAAGGCGGCGTTGCCCCGCGGACATGCCCCATGTCGCGGACAGCCGTGCCAGAAACAGCCGTCGACGAACACCGCGAGCCGTCGCGCCGCGAACACGAAGTCCGGCCTCACCCGAAAGCGCGTACCGTCGTCGACACGACTGCCGATCGTCCGTTGTCGTCGCCAGCCGGACCACCCTTCGGCCCGGAAGACCTTGGCCAGGGCCTGTTCGGTCGTGAGGTTGCCGCGCCCGCGGACCTTGGCCATGAAGGCGCTGCGCTCGGCGCGGGTGTAGACGTCCGCCATGTCCTATCATGGATATGAAACAGTCCGGACCGCAAGGTCCGGACTGGTCGGCGTACCCGCCAACGGAAGAGGGCCGGCTGCCCAGCCGGCCCTCGAAGCATATCCCGTCCTAAAGACTATCTTAGTAGTTAAACTGCAGCTGGATCGCCAGACGGCGGGCGTCCCTGATGATGTCGTTGGTGCCGAACGAGCTGGTGCGCTCACCGGTGATCGAGTACATCATCGCGAGCTCGACTTCGGGGCGCCACTGCCACTCGAAACCAAGGTCCAGGTCGTTGACGACCATCTTGTGGGCGTTGGTGGCGAACTTGCGGGCGCCGTCATAATAGTTCCAGCGGACGAAGGGGATAAGCTCGGAGCCTTCGCCATACTGGTAACGATAGCTGGCCTGGACGTAGCCGCCCTCGAGATGAGAATCTGTGATGGCGTTGCGGGCGTCGTTCAGCTGGGGTCCCTGGCCGCTGGTCCATTCGGCTTCGATGCCCCAAGGCTGCGGGAACATGATGAAGTGGGCGGAGGCACGGCGATCCTTGAAGCCATCGGTTCTCTGGCGGTCAGTGATGGCGGGAAGGACGCCGCCAGCCGCATTGGCCCGGCTGACGACAAAGCGACCGGCGTAACCACCGAGGCCGGCTTCATACATCTGGCCGCTGGCGGTGACCCATGGGTAAGTGAAGCGGACGAGCGAGTGGACTTCGCCGTTATTGTCAGCCTTGTTCAGGCCGGTGCCACCGTAGAAACCGGCGGCGAACACCGCGTAGTCACCCGAGCCCTTGAAGCCCTCGGCGTTGTGCTTCTTGAAGAGCGCCCGGCTGGCTTTGTCGGCGTACATGTAGTAGACGCCCTGGTCGCGTTCGCCTTCGACCGCGGAGTTGAGGGCTTCCGGACGTTCGATGGCGAGTCGGTTCTGGGAGGACTGGAGGTTCACCCAGCCATACGGCACCTTGGAGACGCCGACGCGGATGCGATGCTCCCTGCCTTCATCGAGGGCGATATCAGCGTAGATGTCGCGCGTCTGCATGCCGAAGTTGCGGGAGCTGCCGGAGTCGACGCTGGCAGCCAAGTCAAACTGGGTATAGAGGGATACACGGCCGATATCGCCCGTGATCTTGAAGCGGGCTCGACGAATGACGATCGACTGGGCGTTGTCGACGGAGCGGTCGGCCGGGAGACCACCGATGAGCTTGGCGGCGTCGTTCAGCTGTTCGGTCTGGCGGACCTGGGTGTAGCCGTCGATTTTCAGCGTGTCATACCAAGACTTCTTCTTGGCCGGCTCGGCCATCTTGGCGACGGCGGCCTGCTCAAGAGCCTGGGCACGCTCTTCAGCGGTGATCAGGCCCTTCTTGACCAAGAGGTCAAGGGCGGGGTTCCGCTCGGCGGCGGAGACGGAGTGAGCGCAACCGAGGGCGGCGGCGGCGACGAGGAACTGCTTTATGCGGTGGTTCATGAGGAGATGCGAATGCGACGGCATCCTCTCATGCGATTGTTACGGTTTCGTGGCTAACGGGGTAAGACCCCGCAACACCCCTATGGATGACTTAGCCTAGGAAAGGGGCCAATCCCGCGAAAACATCAGCAAAAGCAGGCTTCCAACCCAACTCGTCCCGAATTCGACCCGTCGCCACGATGCGGCTCGGCTGCGTCCGACCCCCTTTCGCCACGCGGGGACCCGCCGGCGCCGTCGGATCGAACACCGGAGCAGACTGACCGAGGCGTTCCGCGATCCAGCAGGCCAGCGTTTCCTTCGTCACGGGATGGCCGTCACCGACATTGTAGACACGCGGTCCGAGCGGTCCGCCGACGAGCGCAGCGAGCACCGACGAAGCGGCGTCATCTCGATGCAGGTAATTGATGAAATGGTCGACGCGTCCGCCGATGACGTGATCGCCGCGACGCAACTGGTCGACCATGTGATGACGGCCCGGACCGTAAAGTCCGCCGAAACGCAGCACGCGGGCCTTGGCGAAACCAGACGAGAGCACGGCGCGTTCGCCGCCGAGGATCGCATCCGCAGTCGGCGCTCCGCCGACGACGCTCTCTTCATCGACGATGCGTCCGTCGTCCTGACGATACACGCCGGTAGAGCTGGTGAAGACGAAGGCCTGCGCGCCGACGCCGCGGGCCCAGGCGAGCGCGCGCTTCACGCCGACGTCGTAGGCCAGCGCGTAAGCCTCAGGTCCGCCGCCACCGGTACTCGCGGCATAGACGACGGCGTCGAAGTACTTCGGCAGCAGCGCCCAGTCGCCGGCATACAGGTCGAAGGCTTCCGCGGCGATGCCCTCGGAGCGCAGCTTGTCGCGCGAGGCTTCGGAGCGGACGACGCCGAGGACTTCATGACCGGCGGCCTTCGCCTGCCGGGCGAATTCGGCGCCGACGTATCCGCAACCCAGGACGGCGATCTTCATGGGCGGGTTTCCTTGGGAAGATGCGAAGCGACCCACTCCGCAGGAGTGGAGCCGGCGTGCGCCGAAAGCAGGCCGAGCAGTTCGGCGGAATCCGCGGAGGCCTGCGCCCGTGGCTCAGTCCCCTCCACGCAGACGCGCAGACGGGCGGCCAATGCGCCGGGCTCACAGGCCCCTTGCAGGTATTCGGGCCAAGCCTGACGCTTGAGCAGGATATTCGCGATGCCGAGATGGTCGACCCGGCCCGCGATGAGGTAGCGGCCCATGATCCAGGTCAGCGGGTTGGCGCGGTAGACGACGGCGCCGGGAATGCCGGCGAGCGCGACGGTGAGCGACATGGTGCCCGAGCTGACCAACGCGGCGCAACCGGCCGCGGGTCCTTCGGAGACCGGCCGCAGGTCGATGCCCTTGGCTTCTTCGCCATACTCGGCCAGCAGCCGATAAAGCTCGGCATGCACTTCGCCGCCGGTGTGCAGGACGAGCGCCCGGCGCTTAGGGTGGCTCTGGCGGAAAAGGGCGAAGGCCTCGACCAAGGCCGGGAAGATCTTCCGCACGGGCTTGGGTCGGCTGCCCGGCAGCAGCAGCACGGGGCCATCGGGATCGTGGCGCAGACCAGGAATGTGCTCCTTCTCGGCGAACGGATGACCGACGAAGCGCGCGTCCAACTTGGTGTCGGCGTAGCACGCGGGCTCGAACGGGAAGATCGTGCCGACCGAGTCGAGGTCACGCGCCATGGTGAAGCGACGCTTGGGCTTCCAGGCCCAGAGCTGCGGGCTGACGTACTGGATCACGGCGGTCTCGCCGAAACCGGGGCGGGTGAGACCGGCCTTCCGCAGTTCGTTCGCCAGCCGGAGGTTGAGCCCGGGGTAGTCGACGAGGACCACGACCTTGGGCTTCCACTGCTTGGTCCACGTGACCATGCGGCCGAAGAGCCGACGATAGAACGGATAAGCCGACAGGATCTCGACGATGCCCACCGCCGAGAAAGTGGTCATATCGAAGAGCAGCTGGGCGCCGGCGGCACGGAGCCGCGGACCGCCGAACGCGGCGATGCGCAGACCCGGCCGGGCCGCGAGCAGGTCCGCGACGACCTTCGCCGCATGCTGGTCGCCGGAATGTTCACCGGCCACGACGAGGACGTCGACCTCGCCCCCGCGGGGCCGGTCGAAGCTCGCCGGGATGGCCGGGAACGCGCTCATTGGCGCGCCATGCCGGCGCGGATCTGTTCGGTGATCTGGATGGCGACCGCCAGGGCGGTCCGACCGAGTTCACCGCTGACCTTGGGACTCTTGCGATCGCGGACGCAGGCGGTGAACGAAGCCAGCTCGATAGCGAGGGGCTCGCCCTTCTCGATCGGGATCTCCTCCTTGGCGAAGCCGCCCTCGGCGGTCGGGTCGACGCGCACGGTGTGGCCCTTCTGGCCCATGAAGTCGATGGAGAGGTAGCCGCCGGTCTGGAAGACGCGGATCTCGCGGTTCTTCTTCAGCGAGACGCGGCTGGCGCTGAGGTTGGCCACGCAGCCGTTCTTGAACGCAATACGGGCGTTGGCGATGTCCTCGGTCTTGGTCACGACCGAGACGCCGACGGCGTCGATGCGCTCGACCGGCGAGTTCGCCAGCTGGAGGATGATGCCGATGTCATGGATCATCAGGTCCAGCACGACGCCGACCTCGGTCCCGCGCGGCGTGAACGGAGCCAGGCGCTCGGCGGTGATGTAGCGGGCGTCGGTGACGGCCTTCTCGAGGGTCGACATCACGGGGTTGTAATGCTCGATGTGTCCGACCTGGACGATGCGGTCGGCCTTGGCGGCGGCGTCCAGGATCCGGGAGGCCTCCTCGAGCGTCACGCAGATCGGCTTTTCGATCAGGAGGTGCACGCCCTTGGCGAGGAGCGGAAGGGCCACGGCGGCGTGGTGGTTCGTCGGGACGACCACGCTGACGGCGTCGCATCCGGCCGCCATCTCGTCGAGCGTGGCGAACCGATGGCAGTTATGCTTGGCGCAGATCTCCGCCGCGCGGGCATCGTCGGGCTCGAAGATGCCGGCGAGCTCGGCGCCGGGCAGGGTCGAATAGATGCGGGCGTGGTGCTGGCCGAGCGAACCCGTGCCGGCCACCCCGCAGCGGATGCGCGTAGCGGTCATGGCCGCCAGACTCCCTCGGCGGGGGGCTTCCTTCAATCCGAAAACCCGCCGGCCTTGACCTCGAAACCGAGGGCGTCCTTCGCCCGCTTGACGCGGACGAGGCTGCCGTCGGGGATTTCGCCGGCGAGCATGGCCTTGGCAAGCGAGGTCTCGACCTCGCGCTGCAGGTAACGTCGCAGGGGGCGCGCACCGTAGACGGGGTCGAAGCCCTTCTCGGCGATCAGGGCCAGGGCGGCCTGATCGAAATCGAGGCGGATGCGCTTGGCGGCGAGGCGGTCGTTGAGGCCGCGGAGCATGATGGCGGCGATGGCGGCGACCTGCTCGGACCCGAGGGGCTGGAAGAGCGCGATGTCGTCGATACGGTTCAGGAACTCGGGACGGAAGTGCGCACGGAGGTCCGCCATGACGGACTCGCGGACGCTGTCCGTGAGGCCGAAACCGGCGTGCTCGGCGATGTGCCGGCTGCCGATGTTCGACGTCATGATGAAGATCGCCTGGCGACAATCGACGGTACGTCCCTGCGAGTCGGTCAGGCGTCCGTCATCCAGCACCTGGAGCAGGATATTGAAGACTTCGGGGTGCGCCTTCTCCACCTCGTCCAGGAGGACGACGGCGTAAGGGTGACGGCGGAGGGCCTCGGTGAGCTGGCCGCCTTCCTCGTGGCCGACGTAGCCGGGAGGCGCGCCGACGAGACGCGAGACCGCATGCTTTTCCATATACTCCGACATATCGATGCGGATCATCGACTTCTCGCTGTCGAAGAGTTCGGTCGCGAGCGCCTTGGCGAGCTCGGTCTTGCCGACACCGGTGGGGCCGAGGAAGAGGAACGAACCGACGGGGCGGCGCGGATCCTGGACGCCGGCGCGGGAGCGCTGGACGGCTTCGGCGACGACGCGCACGGCCTCGTCCTGCCCCACGACGCGGGCCTTAAGATTATCGGGCAAGCGGAGGATCTTCTGGCGTTCGCCCTCGAGGAGCTTGCTCACGGGCACGCCGGTCCAGCGGGCGACGACTTCGGCGACCTCTTCGGGCGTGACGGTCTCCCGGAAGAGGCCGGTGGCCGACTTCGCGGAGCCCTCGAGCTTGGCGACCTCCTTCTCGAGCTCGGGGATGGTGCCGTAGCGGAGCTTGGCGACTTCCTCCAGCTTGCCGGCGCGTTCGGCCTTGGCCATCGCGGCCTTGGCGTCCTCGAGCTGCGCCCGGGAAGAGCGGACCTTGGTCACGGCCTCCTTGTCCGCGACCCAGCGGGCGCGGAAAGCGGTCTGCTCCTCGCGGGCGGCGCCGAGTTCCTTGCGGAGTACGGCGAGCCGGGCCTTGGAGGCTTCGTCCTTCTCGTTCTTGAGGGCCGATTCTTCGACCTCGAGCTGGAGCACGCGCCGGTTGAGGGCGTCGAGTTCCTGCGGCACGCTGTCGATCTCGGTACGGATCTGCGCGCAGGCTTCGTCGATGAGGTCGATGGCCTTGTCGGGCAGGAAACGGGCGGTGATGTAGCGGTCGGACAGCGTGGCCGCCTCGACGAGCGCGGCGTCCTCGATGCGCACGCCGTGGTGAACCTCGAAGCGTTCCTTCAGGCCGCGAAGGATCGAGACCGTGTCGGTCACGCTGGGCGGATCGACCAGGACCTGCTGGAAGCGGCGTTCGAGCGCGGAATCCTTCTCCACGTGCTCGCGGAATTCCTTGAGCGTCGTGGCGCCGATGCAATGCAGCTCACCCCGCGCCAGCATGGGCTTGAGGAGATTGGCCGCATCCATCGCACCGTCGGCCTTGCCGGCCCCGACTAGGGTGTGCATCTCGTCGATGAAGAGCAGGATGCCGCCTTCGGCGGACTTCACCTCATTGAGAACGGCCTTGAGGCGCTCCTCGAACTCGCCGCGATACTTCGCGCCGGCGATGAGCGAACCCATGTCGAGGGAGAAAAGGGTCTTGTCGCGGAGGCTTTCCGGGACGTCGCCGTTGACGATGCGCTGGGCGAGACCCTCGACGACGGCGGTCTTGCCGACGCCGGGTTCGCCGATGAGCACCGGGTTGTTCTTGGTGCGGCGGGAAAGGATGCGGATGACGCGGCGGATCTCCTCGTCGCGCCCGATGACGGGATCCATCTTGCCCGTGCGGGCGCGCGCCGTGAGGTCCTGGCCATACTTGGCGAGGGCCTCATAGGTGGCCTCGGGGTTGGCCGAGGTCACGCGCTGGGAACCGCGCACGGCCTGCAGCGCGGCGAGGATCGCCTTACGATCGAAGCCGACGGCGGCGAACGCCGGACGGAGCGAGGGCGTCTCGGCGAGGGCGAGCAGGACGTGCTCGGCCGACACGAAGTCGTCCTTCATCGTCTCAGCCTCGTCCTTGGCCTTGAGCAGGAGCGCATGGGTCTCGGAGGAAAGCCCGGGCTGGCCCGCGGCCTGCGCGAGCTTGGGTAGGCGGGCGAGCTGGCCGGCGACGGCGGAGGCGAGGGCGGCGTCGTCCTTGCCGGCGCGACGGAACAACGAAGAGGTCACGCCGCCTTCCTGCGTGAGCAGGCCGTGCAGGAGGTGCGCAGGTTCGAGCGCCGGGTTGCGACGCTGCATCGCCTCGCTCAGCGCCTGCTGGAGGGCTTCGGAGGTCTTCTCGGTCAGGTTGCCGTAGGGTGTGGACATACCACCCTTCATGCACCGACCGTTCCAAGCCCGCAGAGCGGTTTGAGGGCGGAAAACCGCCCGCGGCAAGGAGGCGGCGAGACAGCCGAGCGACAATGCGTCCCCTGGGGCGACGAGTTGTCGCTGACCTGAAGTCCCGTCCGTCAATCGATAAAAGACCTCGGACGACGGACTCCCTTGTTGCCGAACCCGCGGACCTGAAGGTAGAAATCCGCCATGACGCACGACGCGGAGCTGGCGACCTTGGAGCGCCTCCTCGACGACCCTTCGCCGGTCGTCCGCCAGGCCGTGCTCGCCAAACTGAAGGCCGCCGGCCTGCCGGGCGTGCTCTGGCTCGAAGGCCTGACCAAGGACGA
>JAUMEU010000008.1:0-1585 GCA_032120295.1 Opitutales bacterium
TGGATGAGACTTCCCGCTGGGAGCGATGGCTGATCTGGGGTGAGGGTGTCCCTGAGATCACTGGCGCCCGGCTCTTTGCGACGAGGCGCTTCGGTCATGTCGCCTGGGATGTGCTGGTCCCTCCGGGGACATGTCTGCCCGGCCTGCCTGGCGCCCTGCGTGAATTCGAAGTCAGGCGCATCCATGCCGGGGTGCCGGCCGTGCCGGCTGATTGTGGCGCCGGCGAGTTTCCCCAGGAGTGCGGCCTCGATGCCTGGGTGAGTTATACGAAGGGATGTTATCTCGGACAGGAAGTCATGGCGCGCATCCAGTCCATGGGTTCCTTGCGCCGTATCCTCCGCCAGGTGGCCGGCCCGGTCGTGGTCGGGCTGGAACTGAAGACCCCTGAAGGCAAGACCGCGGGGGTGGTCCGTTCCGCCGCCGGCGATGCCGGTCTGGCCTTGGTGTCGGTCGACTTGGCCGAAGGCACGGAGCTGGGCGGCGTACGGATCGGGGCGCCGGCGCAGATGCCCGCGCGCTGACCTGTTTCCATTTGCGGGCGGTCCGTCGTTCCTCATCGTGACGGCGATGGCCTCTCCCTTCCATTACCAAGATCCTTTCCCGCTGGGCCCCGATACCACGAAGTATCGCCTGCTCACCAAGGAGCACGTCTCCGTCGCGGAGTTCGACGGCAAGCCGATCCTCAAGGTCGCCCCGGAAGCGCTCACGCTCCTCGCCAACCAGGCGCTGCACGACATCAATTTTTATCTGCGCACCGAGCACCTCGAGCAAGTAGCGGCGATCCTCGCCGATAAGGAAGCCAGTGACAACGACCGCGCCGTCGCGCTTGCCATGTTGCGCAACGCCGAGGTCGCCGCGAAGGGCGTGCTGCCGTTCTGCCAGGACACCGGCACTGCCGCCATCACCGCCAAGAAGGGCCAGCAGGTCTGGACCGGCGCCGACGACGCCGAAGCCCTCTCGCTCGGCGTCTATCAGGCTTACGCTCAGAACAACCTCCGCTATTCGCAGCTCGCGCCGCTCGATCTCTACACCGAGAAGAACACCGGCACGAACCTCCCCGCGCAGATCGACATCGCCGCCGTGAGCGGCTCCAAGTTTGAGTTCCTCTTCGTCGCCAAGGGCGGCGGTTCGGCCAACAAGTGCTACCTGTACCAGGAGACTAAGGCCGTCCTGAATCCGAAGTCCCTCGTCAAGTTCCTGACCGAGAAGATGCAGTCGCTCGGCACCGCCGCCTGCCCGCCGTATCACCTCGCGTTCGTCATCGGCGGCACCTCCGCCGAGGCGACCATGAAGGCCGTGAAGCTGGCCTCGACCCATTATTACGACGCGCTCCCGACCTCGGGCAACGAGCATGGCCGCGCCTTCCGCGACACCGCGCTCGAGGCCGAGCTCCTCCAGGTCGCGCATCAGCTCGGCATCGGCGCGCAGTTCGGCGGCAAGTGGTTCGCCCTCGACGTACGCGTCGTCCGCCTGCCGCGCCACGGCGCCTCGTGTCCGATCGGCCTCGCCGTCTCCTGTTCCGCCGACCGCAACGCCAAGGCCAAGATCGACCAGGACGGCATCTGGATCGAGCAGCTCGAGACGG
>JAUMEU010000009.1:0-2493 GCA_032120295.1 Opitutales bacterium
GACATCTGCCCCGTCGGCGCGCTCACGAGCACGGACTTCCGCTTCAAGATGCGCGTCTGGTTCTTGAAGCAGACGCCGAGCATCGACACCGAATCCTCCGCCGGCGCGAACACGACCGTCTGGTCCCGCGAAGGCAAGATCTACCGCATCACGCCGCGCCAGAACGACGCCGTGAACGACACGTGGATGGCTGACTCCGGCCGCGAACTCTTCAAGAACGTCGACGCTCCGAACCGCGTGACCTACGCCACGGTGAAGAACGCCCAGGTCACGCTCGAGGCCGCCCTCGCCGCCGCCGACGAAGCCCTCTCCGCCGGCGCGCTCGCGATCGTCGGCTCTGCGCACATGTCCGTCGAAGAGCAGCGCCTCCTCGCGCGCCTCGCCAAGGCGAAGAATGCTTCCGTCACCATCCCGGCCCACGTGGGCTTGGGCGACGGCCTCCTGGTCTCCGAAGACCGCACCCCGAACTTCCGCGGCGCCCTCGTCACCGGTCTCACCGACCGCGCGCCCGTCGCCGACCTGAAGGCCCTCGCGGCCGACATCGACGCCGGCAAGGTGAAGTCCGTCCTCATCGTGCGCGAAGACGCCGCGATGCTCGGCCTGCCCGCCTCGACGCTCGCCAAGGTGCGCAGCGTCGTCCTCTCCACGCACCATAACGTGACCACCGCCGCCGCCGAAGTCGTGCTGCCCGCGCTCACGGTGTTCGAGCGCAGCGGCACGTTCATCAACTGCCAGTTCCGTCTGCAGTCCTTCGCCCAGGCCGTCCCTGGACCCTCCGGCGTGCTGCCTGATGGGCTCGTGCTCGCCCGTCTCGCCGGTGCCGACGCCGCCACGGTCTGGGCTGAGCTCTCCGCCGACGTCCCGATGCTCGCCGGACTCGACGGCCGCCTGCTCCCCGCCGAGGGCGTGCAGCTCGACGGCGCCGCGTTCGCTGCCCACAAGTTCCCTGAAGGCAAGCTGCTGAAGTTCGCCCCGGTCGCCGTCGCCTAAGCCCAGACGATCATGGAACAGCTCCTCCACGACCTCATCCTCTCGCCGGCTTGGTACTTCACGGCCGCGCGCGGCCTGACGCTCATCCTGATCGTGATGACGATCGCCGGCTACAGCGTGCTCCTCGAGCGCAAGGCCTCCGCCTGGATCCAAGGCCGCAAAGGCCCGAACCGCACCATGCACCCGCTCATCGGCTGGATCCCGTTCCTCGGGACCTTCCTGATGAAGGGCGGCTTCATCCAGCCCGCGGCCGACGGCGGCAAGTTCCTCTTCAAGGAAGACGCCCTGCCCGGCCACGTCCGTAAGTTCTACTACGTCCTCGCCCCGATCATCGCCCTCGCGCCCGCGCTCGCGGTGCTCGCGATGCTGCCCTTCGGCGAGTTCCTCCACGAAGGAAAGCGTTACGCCGTCTCGCTCACCCAGGGCGCCGACGTCGGCGTGCTCCTGATGTTCGCCGTCAGTTCGCTCGGCGTCTACGGTATCGCCCTCGCCGGCTGGTCCGCCAACTCGAAGTTCCCCTTCCTCGGAGCCGTCCGCGGCGCCGCGCAGCTGATTTCCTACGAACTCGCGATGGGCCTGTCGGTGCTCACCGTCTTCCTCGCCACTTCCGTCCCGGGCCAGGATCACGGCCTCAGCCTCCTCGCGATGGTCGACGCCCAGGCCGGCGCCTGGAATATCCTCTACCACCCGGTCGCCGCGCTGGTCTTCCTGATCTGCGTGTTCGCCGAGACCAACCGCCATCCGTTCGACATGCCGGAATCCGAGACCGACCTCGTCGGCGGCTTCCACACCGAATACGGCGCCTTCAAGTTCGGCATCTTCTTCGTCGCGGAATACAGCCACATGGTCATCGGCTCCGCGCTCTTCATCCTGATGTTCCTCGGCGGCTGGCACGTCCTGCCGTGGATGCCGACCATCGGCTCGGGCTGGGTCGCCTCGCTCATCGGCGTGGGCACGTTCTTCCTCAAGCTGTGCTTCTTCCTGTTCTTCTTCGTCTGGGTGCGCTGGACTATCCCGCGCTTCCGGTATGACCAGGTGATGCGCATCGGCTGGCGCGTGCTTCTGCCCCTGGCCGTCCTCAACCTCCTCGTTTACTTCGTCTGGTACGCGATCAACGGATAAAAACCAAAACCATGGCCATCAAAGTCGTCGAACGCCGTCCGCTCTCCCTCGCTGAGCGCACTTATCTCCCGCAGATCCTCGCGGGCCTAAAGGTCACCTGGGACAACATGGTGCGCCCCTCGGTGACGCTCCAGTACCCGGAAGAACGCCCGACCATCCCGCAGAATTACCGCGGCGTGCCCACGCTCGTCATGGACCCGAACGGCCGCGAGAAGTGCGTCTCCTGCCAGCTCTGCGAATTCGTCTGCCCGCCCAAGGCCATCCGCATCACCCCGGGTGAGATCTCCGAAGACGCCCCTAACGCGCACGTCGAGAAGGCGCCGAAGGAATTCGAGATCAACATGCTCCGCTGCATCTACTGCGGCCTGTGCCAGGAAGTGT
>JAUMEU010000010.1:0-3023 GCA_032120295.1 Opitutales bacterium
TTGTCGGCGATCCGGTAGACCACCGGGTGGAGGTCAAGGTAGCGGTTCGAGACATGGACGACGATGGCGCCGTCAGGTTTGAGGTGGCGCTGGTAGTGGTCGAAGGCCTCGAGGGTCAGCAGGTGGACCGGGATGGCGTCGCTGCTGAAGGCATCGAGCACGATGACGTCGTACTGCTGGTCGGCTTCCCGTTCCATCGACAGGCGGGCGTCGCCCATGACCAGCTCCGTCTTCGCCTTCGAGTCCTTCAGGTAGGTGAAGGTACTCGTTGCGAGACGGGCGACGTCGTCGTTGATCTCGTAGAAACGGAAGGTGTCACCAGCGCGGCCCCAAGTCGCAAGGGTGCCACAACCGAGACCGATCGCGCCGACGCGGCGGCCGCCGCCCGGTTTGTGGGCGCGGAGGAGACGCCCGATGCCGCTGGTCGAGGTGTAGTAGCTGCTCGGGTCGGTCCGCTTCTCGGGGTCGACGTATTGCAGGCCGTGGATGGTCGCGCCGTGCTGCAGGGTCAGGTGATGCAGTCCGTCGTTACCGACGTCGTTCTCGTTGACCTTGAGCACGCCGTAGAACCCGCGCGTGACGCTCAAGGAGCCTTGGAGCGAGGTTGTGGCGACGTCGGTGAGCCCGTAGCCCAGGGTGACCAGCGCGAGGAAGGGGAGCGCCCAGGCCCAGCGGGCCCGGCCCTCGCGGAAGGGGAGGGTCGGATCCAGTCGAAGCACGAGGAGCACGAGCGCGGCGGTCAGGAAGAGCGCGAGATGCAGTTCGAAGTAATCGGGGAAGACGAAGGGCGCGACCAGTGCGACGAACAGCCCGCCGGCGGCCCCGCCTGCGGACAGCGACAAGTAGAAGCCCGTCAGGCGGCTCGCTCCCGGACGCAGGCGGTAGACCTCGCCGTGGCAGACCATGCAGGCGACGAACATCGTGCCAAGGTAGAGCGTGGCGAGCGGGGTGATGTCGGGGTGCGACTCCGCCTGATACAGGTTCCAGAGCACCATGCCGAGCAGGACGGCGAGCAAAGGAATCCAGAAGGCCCGGTGGTACCAGCGCGGGCTGTCGAAGCTGATGATGAAGGAGAGCAGGTAGAGGCTCAGCGGCAGCACCCAGAGGAAGGGCACCACGGCGATATCCTGACAGAGTTTGTTGGTGATCGCGAGGAGCAGCATCACGCCGCAGGCGGGCAGGGCGAACCATAGCAGTTTCCGCCCCGCTGAGGCGGGCGCGTCTTCTGCTGCCTTCGCTGAAGTGCCTTCCGTCGCGGCGGACTTCCAGACCTTGAGGCCGCACCACGCCGTGAGTCCGGCATAGATCGCCAGACCCCAGGACCAGCCGTCGGCCTGCGCCTGTCGGCTCAGCTGAGGTTCGAGGTAGAACGGGTAGATCAGCAGGGCGAGGAGCGAGCCGACGTTGGAAAGGGCGTAGAGGCGATATGGCGAGACGCCCGGATTGGCTTTGCTGAACCAAGCCTGCAGGAGCGGGCCGGTCGCGGAGAGGACGAGGTAGGGGAGACCTAGGCAGCCGAGGAGCAGTAGCAAGATATGGCCGGCGGCGTGCGAGCCGTCGGTCGGCTTCCACACGTCGCCCGGCGTGATCGGCAACAGCGCCACGGCCAAGGCCAGCAGCACGAGATGGGTGATGACCTGTCGGCGCGGCGTCAGCCGGCTGATGCTGAAGTGCGCGTAAGCGTAGCCACCCAGGAGGAGCAGCTGGAAGAAGAGCATGCAGGTCGTCCAGACGGCCGGGCCTCCGCCGAACCAAGGCAAAATGAAGCGCGCGATCAGCGGCTGGACGAGGAAGAGCAGGAAGGCTCCCCAGAAGATGGTCAGGCTGAAAGCGAACATGGCGGGGTATGCCTTGGTAACCCCGCCGGGAGGCGAAGGTTGGGGCTAGTGAGACCTAGCCCGGCCGCCGGACGCTGGCAATCCCGTTCAGACGCGGGGCCGGAACCTGAGCACCAGCGATTCATACCCTAGCTTACGCTCGTAGGAATGCTCGGTTTCGGTGCGTTCCTCGGCCGAGACGATCACCATGCTGTCGACAAGTTCGACGCACTTCTGGAGCAAGGTGCGCAGGAGCAGGCGGGCGTGCGGGGCGCCGAGGCAGAGGTGTTCGCCGAAGCCGAACGAGAGGTGCGGGTTCGGCTTGCGATCGATCTTGAAGACGTCGGCCTCCGGGAAAACGGTCTCGTCGCGGTTGGCCGAAGCCCAGCCCAAGGAGACGCGGCCACCGGCCGGCACGGTCTCGCCATGGACGGAGGTCACGACGGGGCAGACGCGTCCGATATGCGTCAGCGGCATGAAGAAGCGGAAGAATTCCTCGCCAGCGAGGGTGATGCGCTTCGGGTCCTCGCGGAGGTAGGCGAGCGCCTCGGGATTGGCCGCCAGGTGACCGAGCGCGCAGGCGATGGTGTGGATGACCGTGTCGCGGCCGCCGGCGAAGGCCAGGTTGGCGAAGCCCATCATCTCGTCACGCGTGAGCGGCCGGCCTTGGAATTTCGCCTGCGTGAGCGCGCTGAAGAAGTCGGCGCCCGGCGCACGGCTCGCCGCGTCGAATTTCGCTTGTAGGTAGTTCTCCAACTCGACGCCTTTCTTCAGGCCGCCGCGGACTCGGAAGACGTGGATGCCCCAGCCGATCCAGAGGTCGGCTTCGCTTTCGTCGGTGTTGAGCAGATAGGTGAGGGCTCGGGCCTGCAGGGGCAGGGCGAGCCCATGCACGACTTCGATGGAGTCGCGGGCGAGGGCGTCCCGGACGAGGCCGTCGATGAGGCGTTCGACCTGCGCGATCATCGCGGGGTCCTTCGGGCGGTTGAAGAACGGTTCGACGATCTCCCGATACTCAGAGTGTTCGGGCGGATTGGTCTCGATGGGCAGCTGGCGCATCGAGCGCGCTTCCTCCTCGGAAGGGATCGGCACGCGGAAGGGAGCGTCGGAACTGTAGGTCTGCCAATCCCGGGCTGCTTGCCGGACCTCGGCGTGGCGGAGGATCATCGGGATCGCCTCGCCTTGGAACTCATAGCGGGCGACGGG
>JAUMEU010000011.1:0-12566 GCA_032120295.1 Opitutales bacterium
GGCGGGCATGGCCTTCTTGCCCCCGGAGTCCTTCTGGTTGAAGAGGTGGAAGCCCTCGACGTCGTGCCAGCCGTAGTCGCCGCCGGAGACCAGGACGTCGATCTCCTCATAGAGGCCCTGACCGACATCGCCGGCGAAGCAGGTGCCCGTCTGGGGGTCGAAGGAGAAGCGCCAGGCGTTACGGAGGCCGGTGGCCCAGGTCTCGGTCCGGACGCTCTGGGGGTCCACCGGCCGACCGCGGTGGGACTTAGCCCCGAGGAAGGGGTTGTCGGCCGGGACGGCATAGAAGGCCTGACCCTTGGCGTCGGTCACGACCGAGTCATGGGGGTTGGGGGCGGGGTTGGCTGGCTTCTTATCGACGTCGATCCGGTAGACCGCGGCGTGGAAACCCTTATTGATGTAACCGGCCGTATCGAAGGCGTCGCCGCCGGCGCCGCCGTCGCCACAACTGATATAGAGATAGCCGTCGGGACCGAAGTGCAGGTCGCCGCCATTGTGGTTAGCCGCCGGGTCGAGCTGGGTGATGAACGGCTGCTCGGACTGGGGGTCTACCTTGAAGGGCGAGACGCTCGAAAGCATGAAGCGAGAGACGCGCTGGTAGAGCTTACCATCGATTCTAAGGCTATAATAGACAAAGACTTGCTTATTATCCTTATACTTAGGATGGACGGCAAAACCGAGGAAACCGCACTCGCCGGCGGCGTCGAACTTGCCGTCCTTGGGGGCAAGTTGAAAGACCTCGCGCTTCACGGGCTGGCCCGCCGCTAGCCCCGAGATCATCTGGACTTTGCCGCCCAGGTAGGCGGAGGCCTTCTTCTTATCTATGACCGCGCCCGGCGCCGGGTCGCCCTTCTCGATGATGAAGACAACGTCCTTGCTTCCGGGCAGCGAGGCGATGGCGACCGGGAGGCTGAACTGCATCCCCGCGAAGGCCGGCTCCAGCCCGACCTTATGTTCTTCGGCCGTCAGGGAGAGCCAGCCGAGCGGGAGGAAAAATAGCAGGGCGACGAGAGGGTGAGAACGCATGGCGGGGGGTGTGACCAGACACATAGGAAGGAATGCGGACGCATGCAAAAGATTTTTCGCGGGACGGGTGCCCCAAAGAAACCTGCACCTCGCCCTTATTTTTCGCTGGTTTTCGTCGCAAGGTTCGCTTTTAAATAGACCCGCATCACTGCAACACCCAACCATAAACCACATGTCCAAAGCCCTCACCAAGTCCCAAATCGCCAGCGCCATCGCCGAAAAAGCTGAACTCAGCAAGAAGCAGGCCGTCGCGATCCTCGAAATCATCGCCGCCCTCGCCTACAAGAACGCGAAGAACTCCTTCACGCTCCCGGGCCTCGGCAAGCTCGTCCTCGTCCACCGCAAGGCTCGCCTGGGTCGCAACCCGGCCACCGGCGAAACGATTCAGATCAAGGCCAAGAAGGTCGTGAAGTTCCGCGTGGCCAAGGCCGCCAAGGACGCGATCCTCGGCGCCAAGTAATCTCTCCCGAGATGCTCGCCCAAAGGCGCTCCGCAAGGGGCGCCTTTTTGTTGGCCGCGTCCGCGGGCGATACATCGCCCGCCGACGGGCACGGTTTTTCTTGCACGCGCCGACGCGGGCGGAATGAATGCAGGTACGCAATCCGCCCGGGTGGCGAAATGGCAGCCGCAGCGGACTCAAAATCCGCCGCCCTCTAAAGGCGTGAAGGTTCGAGTCCTTTCCCGGGCACTTGCGGAACGCGAGGGATCAGCGCGCAAAGGCGAAGGCGCCCAGCGCGGCCGTCGTGCATGCGATGATCAATAACGGGGCGCATCCGCGGCGGGAGAGCCGCTCCTTGTAGGAAAGTCCGCTGCCGGGGATGCCCACGGTCCCGTCGACCCGATCCTTGCGCACATTGATGGTCGCACCGGGGCGACCGGCGGACAGGGAAGCGCCCGTCTTCGAAATATTAATTCGGAAAAGCTTTCCCAAAGGGATGATTTTACGAAAACGGAAAAAGCCCATGAATCGAAACCTTAAGCCTCCGCCGACAGGGGGCAAGCCCGCGCGGCCCCCTTCTTATGACACTCTCCAATCCACCCCGCTCTTGCAATCCTCCGGCCACCCCCCATGGTGAGGTCAGTTCATTAACAGACGCATCACGAGCAGGACGGGCGAAAGCCGAACCTGCACCAACCGAGCCCTTCACGGGTCACGGTGGTCATCGGAGCCGCAAGGCGCCGAGATGAGAGCCGACAGGCTAAAACAACAGTCCCCTGAGGATTGATCGTGCTGCGCGTCCCTTTCACCGCCGCCCACCATGATCAACACCCAAGACACCACCGCCCGTCCCCCCGCCCCCAAGCTGTCCATCCGCGTCAGCGAGGCCAACCGCCTGCACCACCTCTGGAACAACAACGGGACGTGGTGGTTGCACTACACCGAGCACCTCGCAGACTTCACCAAGCGCCGCGTCCGCCGTTCGCTCCGCACCCACGACCTCGAGCTGGCTATCCGGCGGCGCGACGAAGCGCTGGGGTCGGTCGCCGCCTGACCGCCATGACCTTGCGCCGGCGGCAGGCGATCTTCGCCCTCCGTACGCTCGCCGCTCGGCGGCTCTGATCAGAAGCGGGCGCCGACGCGTCCGCCCAGACCCCAGGTCGCGCCCGGCTGAAAGGCTCCTTGGGTCTCGCCGTCATGCTTGAAGCTATGGCGCGCGAACGGTATCCACTCAAACTGCGCGCGCACGAACCAGGTGCCGGAGGACTCCAGGAACTGCGTCACGCCGAAGCGGATCGGCACTTCGCCAACAATGACGGCTCGGCGGCCATAAGCGGCGTCGGCGAGGCGGAAATTTAACGTCTCATAGGCCACCGACATGTCCACCGTCGTCGAACGGTCGCCCGTCGGAAAACCGCGGAAGATGATGCCGTTCTGCAGGCCCGTGGCGCGGACCTCGACCTCAGCATAACGACAAGGACGCCAGAGCGCCTTCACGTAAGGGACGGGGAGGATCGAATTCTCGAAGCGGTCCTGGAACATCAGGCCGAGCGCGACGTCGGTCTCGTCATCGGGCTGCCAGCGCAAGGCGCCGCCCAGGCCCCAGCGGAAACCATCGGCCAGGCCGACGGATTCCTCGGCGGCGAGCTCGAGCCCATAGATCACCTGCCCTGCATATTTGTCTGTCAGCTTCCACTGCCGGAAGCCGGACAGCATCAGGTCCTGCGTGTTACCGTAAGAGCGATCGGTCCCGGCGACCGCGCCGGAGAAGTCATGCTCGTAACGATACCACTCCAGGTCGATGGCCCGGTCCTCGGTCTGGTAAATCAGTTCGGCGCCGGTGCGGGATCGACCGAAGGACCCCGTCACGCCACCCGAGTGGGAGATGATATCGGAGGCGCGATGCTGCGCATCGCCCATCAGCACCCAAGGCTTGGGCGGGGTCTGGCCGAAAGACTCCGAGGAGATGAGCAATAATGAGCAGATTAAGCTGATTTGCTCAACTTTATGCAGTTGTTTCATCGTGTGAAAATAAATTATTCCCGAAAATCTGAGATGGCAAGCGGGTAGGCGGCGCTGGTTATTTTATGGCACGATTTTTGCTTAATAATTCGCAACATGCTTATTTCTGCCACTCCTGCGCCGAACACCGCCGACAACGTCTGGGTCCTGATCAGCACCACCTGGGTTCTGATGATGTGCATCCCGGGACTCTTCCTCTTCTACGGCGGCCTGGTGCGCGGCAAGAACGTGCTCTCGGTCGCGGCGCAATGCCTGGCGCTGACCGCCATGGGCATCCTCATGTGGTGGGCCTTCGGCTACAGCTTCGTCTTCGGCAAGAACTTCGCAGGCGGCTTCCTCGGACACGTCTTCGGCGGCAGCGAGCATCTGGGTTTCGCGGGCCTGGGTTTCGCGCCGGACGCCGCCTACGCGGCCGGAATTTCCGCGGGGACCTTCGCCCTCTTTCAGGCCATGTTCGCGGCCATCACGCCGGCTTTGATCATTGGGGCGGTCGCCGAGCGCATGAAGTTCTCCGCCGTGCTGCTCTTCTCTTTCCTCTGGACGGTGCTCGTCTATTACCCCGTCGCGCACGCCGTCTGGGGCGCCACGGGCGACTTCGCCGGCATCGCCAACGCGGACGCCGCCTTCAAGGCCGCGGACTTCGCCGGCGGCATCGTCGTGCACATGACCTCAGGCTGGTCGGCCTTGCTCCTCTGCGTGCTCGTCGGCCCGCGCATCGGCTTCGGCAAGCGCGCGATGCCTCCGCACAGCATGGTCCTCTGCGTGATCGGCACCGGCCTGCTCTGGGCCGGCTGGTACGGCTTTAACGCCGGTTCGGCCCTCGCCGCCGACGGCGTGGCCCTGCAGGCCTTCCTGACCACCACGCTCAGCGCGGCCACGGCCACGATGACATGGGCGCTCATCGAGAAGCTTCACCGCGGGAAGATCTCCGTCCTCGGGCTCTGCTCGGGAGCGATCGCCGGACTGGCGACCGTGACCAACGCCGCCGGCTTCGTCTCGGGCGGGTCGGCCGTGCTGATCGGCCTCCTGGCGGGCGGCGCCTCCTACTGGGCCTGCTCCGTTCTCAAGCCGCGACTCGGCTATGACGACGCCCTCGACACCTTCGGCGTGCACGGCGTCGGGGGTACGATTGGCGCGCTCGCGACGGCCCTGTTCATGGACGGAGCCATCAATGAAGCCGGCGGCAAACTCATCACTCAGGGCCTGCTCAAGGGCCAGCTGACGGCCATGATCCTCTGTATCGGGCTCTCGCTCGCACTGACGTGGATCATCGCGAAGGTCGTCGCCGCGACCATCGGGCTGCGTCCGTCGGAAGAAGCCGAAGGCCAGGGCCTGGATATCGCCGATCACGGCGAAGAAGGCTACAACGCGGGTTGACCTCGAAACGGAGGTTTTTCTCTCCGTCTGCTTTTTTTAAGGCAGCCCAGAGGAGGGGTCTGGTTCTTTTTCAGCCACATTACAGGGTTCGGCCACCGCCCGAAGGCTTGGCACGGGGGTTGCGAATGAGCCGATGCCATGAACTCCCTGTTACGAACCCTCACCATTCTCGCCCTGGCGGCAGCGCCCTGCCTGTCCTGGGCGCAGACCGCCCCCGCCGCGGCTCCGGCGGCTAATCCTCCCGCCGAGGCGGCCGCGGCGGCCCCCGCGGCGCCCAAGTACAAGGATGTCGCCGAGTTCAAGGCTTCTCCCGGTTATTCCACCTTCACGGTGAATAACACATGGATGATGCTCTCCGCCGGCCTGGTGTTCATCATGCACCTCGGCTTCGCGACGCTCGAGACTGGCCTCACGCGATCGAAGAACACGGTTAATATCCTGTTCAAGAACAGCCTCATCCCGTGCATCGGCATCCTGACCTACGCCGTGGTCGGGTTCAACCTCATGTACCCGGGAACGGACTACGCCGGCAAATGGTTCGGCTTCGGAGGCTTCGGGGTCTCGGTGACGGATGACGTCGCCGCGCTCACCGATGTCTACAACGCCGGGTACACTTACTGGACCGACTTCCTCTTCCAGGCGATGTTCGCCGCGACGGCCGCCACGATCGTCTCCGGCGCCGTCGCCGAGCGCGTGAAACTCTCCAGCTTCCTTGTCTTCTCGACCGTATTCGTCGCCATTAGCTACCCGATGACTGGCATGTGGAAGTGGGGTAACGGCTGGCTCAACACCATGGAAGTTCCCTTCTATGACTTCGCGGGCTCGACGTTGGTCCACTCGGTCGGCGGCTGGGGTGCCCTCGCCGGCGTGATGCTGCTCGGACCTCGCCTCGGCCGCTACCGCGCCGACGGCAAGGCCGTCCCGATGCCTGGTCACAGCATGCCCCTCGCCACGATCGGCGTGTTCCTCCTCTGGCTCGGCTGGTTCGGCTTCAATGGCGGCTCGGTTCTCTCGGCCGAACCCGGTCTGGTGTCCCTGACGCTCGTGACCACCTCGATTGCGGCCGCCGCCGGCGCCGTCGGCTCGATGGTCGCTTCCTGGGCCATCATCAAGAAGCCCGACCTCTCGATGGTGCTCAACGGCATCCTCGCCGGGCTCGTGGGCATCACCGCCGGAGCGGACCAGATGAACATGAACTCCTCCATCATCATCGGCCTGTCCTCGGGCGTGATCGTGGTCCTCTCGGTGTTCTTCTTCGATAAGCTCAAGTTGGACGACCCGGTCGGCGCGCTCTCCGTCCACCTCGTGTGCGGTATCTGGGGCACCCTCTGCGTGGGAATCTTCGGAGCAAAGGCCGGCATGGCCCAGATCATCAGCCAGCTCAAGGGCATCGGAGCCATCGGCCTCTTCACCTTCGTCTTCGCCTACGTCCTCTTCCTCATCATCAAGGCCGTCATGGGCCTGCGGGTGAGCGCCGAGGAAGAGACCGGCGGCCTGGACCTCGGCGAACACGGCAACGAAGCCTACCCGGACTTCGTGAAATCGGCCAAGTAACCCCTGAAACTCATAAAGTCCCCCAAAGGGCCGTCGCAAGACGGCCCTTTTTGTTTCGGGCTGCTTAAAATCAGTCTTGGCACGCTAAATGCAATCAGCGGGTCGAACCGCCATGAGAATCCTCTCCACCCTCCTCCTCACCCTTTGC
Source organism: Opitutales bacterium (assembly GCA_032120295.1). GTDB lineage: Bacteria > Verrucomicrobiota > Verrucomicrobiia > Opitutales > UBA953 > UBA953. The sequence goes on from JAUMEU010000011.1 coordinate 6,567, forward strand.
GCCCTTACGTCCCCCCTTGCGGGGCAGCAGACCGCGCCCGCTGACGCGAAAGCAGCCCCCGCGGCCGCCGCCCTTGAACAGCGGGTGGCCGACCTTGAGGCCTACGTCAACAACGGCAGCCCTAAGGCGGGAGATGACAAGGTCGCCGCGGGTCCGATCGCCGCTTCCGCGGGTCCGGGCCATAACGCCTTCATCATGGTCTGCGCCGCCCTGGTGCTCTTCATGACATTGCCCGGCCTCTTCCTCTTCTACGGCGGTCTGGTCCGCTCGAAGAACATCCTCTCCGTGGCCGCCCAGTGCTTCGGCCTGGCCGGCATGGTGGCGATCCTCTGGTGGGCCGTGGGTTACTCCCTGGTCTTCGGCAAGAGCTTCGACGGCACCTTCCTCGGCAAGATCTTCGGCGGCAGCGAATTCTTCTTCCTGAACGGCGTCACCAGCGCCCCGAACGGAGACTACGCCTACTGGATCTCCCAGAACGTCTTCTCGATGTTCCAGCTGATGTTCGCGATCATCACCCCGGCCCTCATCGTCGGCGCCATCGCCGAGCGCATGAAGTTCTCCGCGGTCATGCTCTTCATGCTCGGCTGGATGTTCCTGGTCTATTTCCCGATGGCCCACCACATCTGGGGCATCACGGGCGAGATGAACGGCGTCTGGAACGCCAAGGCCGCCATCAAGGCGATCGACTTCGCCGGCGGCACGGTCGTCCACATGACCTCGGGCTGGTCCGCGCTCCTGCTCTGCATCATCCTCGGCCCCCGCATCGGTTTCGGCAAGAAGCCCATGACGCCGCATAGCATGGTGCTCTGCGCCATCGGGACCGGCATGCTCTGGGTGGGCTGGTACGGCTTCAACGCGGGCTCGGCCCTCTCCGCCGACGGCGTCGCCGCCCAAGCCTTCATGACCACCACGCTCGCCGCGGCCGTCGCGGCCTTCACCTGGGGAGCCCTTGAGTGGATCCTCCGCAAGCACGCCAGCATCCTGGGGCTCTGCTCGGGCGCCGTCGCCGGCCTCGTCGTGATTACCCCGGCCGCAGGCTTCGTGAGCGCCAGCTCGGCAGTGCTAATCGGCGTCCTCGCCGGCGTGGTGCCCTTCCTGGCCGTGGTCTACATGAAGTCCAAGCTCGGCTATGACGACGCGCTCGACACCTTCGGCGTCCACGCGGTCGGCGGCACCCTCGGCGCCATCCTGACCGGCGTCCTCGCCTCGGCCGACGTCAACGGCAACCTGAACACGAACCTCAAGGACATCGTCGGCAAGACCCTGCTCACCGAGCAGTTCAAGGCGATCGGCATCACCCTGCTGATCTCCCTGGTCGCCACCGCGATCCTCGCCTACGTGATCAAGGCCGTCATCGGCCTCCGCCCGACCGAAGAAGAAGAGGCCCGCGGCCTCGACATCTCGGACCACGGCGAAGAAGGTTACAGCCACAACTCCTAAGCCTCCCCACCGGGAAGCCGGCTCGCAGGCCGTCCGCTACCGGGCGGCCTGCTTCTTTTGGGGGATTTCCTGACAGTGGCTTAATCTACTATGGAATTGCCAATTTTAAGATACTGACACCAGAATGTCTTCATCAGTCCGCCATGCTCAAAATCTCCGCCCAACTGAACGACCGGGACTTCCAAGGCACCGCCGAGGAATTGGCCACCTTCGTTTCCGAAAAGCTGGCCGAACTCGGCTTCGGCGAGCGCCACCGTTCCTCCGAGCGACTGGTCCGCTTCTACGCTTACCAGAAGCTCCTGAGCCGCCCGGAGAAAGCCCCTGACGACGGCCGCCAGCGACTCTTCGGCCAGTTGCAGGTCCGCCAGCTCCTCCTCGCCCGCCTGCTGGCCGAGCGCGGCTGGGACCTCGACCGTATCCGCACCCTGCTCCTGCAGAACCAGGAGATCAATCCGCTCAACAAGCTGATCGACGAATTAGCCACGCCCACCGAAGCGGAAAAGCTCTTCTTCCGGACCCGCTCCAGCGCGTCGACAGACGCCGCTTCGCTCAGCCTCATCGGCCAAGACCGCGCGAGGTCGCCGGTCGTCTACTCCCAGCGCGATGAAATGGCCGAACCCTCGGCGCCCGCCTACAAGCCCGCCCGTAAGGCCAGCTTCGCCATGGTGCAGCAGATGAAGCAGGTCGCCGAAAGCGATGAATCCCCCGCCGACGCCCTGCGCCTGATGATAAAAAAGGAGCTGGCCCGCGACGACCTCAGCCCGGCCGCCCGCAGCCTGCTCGATCAGTTGCTGTCCTTCAATCCGACCTCCCGCGGCGATGAACCGAAGACCGAAAGATGGACCAAAGTCCGGCTAAGCCATTGGTGCGAAGCCCACTTCAATATCGATAGCCGCGTGACGCCGACCAAAGAGGAACTGATAGAAATCGCCGACAACTTCAGTAAGGCATTGATGAAGAAGTATTTATAATTATGACAGTGTTAGTTTAATGCTAGTTTCATAACAGTATCTTATTAGATGTTGACAGTATAGGGGATTAGGGCATGGTGGTGGGGATGAATCCACCCATGAGCCAACCCAAGATCGAAATCCTGCCCCTCAAGAAGGGCTTCCTCCGCGCCGCCGCTGAAGCGACGCATGTCCTCGTCCGCATCGTCGCCCCCAGCCAGCCGACTGACGTCGTCGCCACTCCCCGTGCCCCGCTCGACCTCGCCCTGGTCATCGACCGCTCCGGCTCGATGTCCGGCCGCCCCCTCGAAGCCGCCCTCGAAAGCGCCGTCCGCATCGTCCGCGGTCTGCGCAGCGACGACCGCGTTACCGTCGTCGCCTTCGACGAACGGATCGAAGTCGTCGAGCCGCTGACCGCGGTGACCGACCGCGAGGGTCTCGTCCGCCGTATCCAGGCGATCGACTCCCGCGGCTCCACCGACCTTTTCGGCGGTTGGGAAGAAGCCGTGAAGCAGCTCGCCCCCTTCACCCGCAAGGACCGCATCGCCCGCGTCATCCTCCTCAGCGATGGCCAGGCCAACCACGGCCTCGTCGACGAGCCGGAGATCTTCGCCCGCGTCACCAAGGCCGCCGGCGCCGGTATCACGACCTCCACGGTCGGCCTCGGCCACGGCTTCAACGAGTCGCTCATGACGGGCATGGCGACCGCCGGCGAAGGCGTCGCCAACTTCGGCCAGACCGCGGACGACCTCGACGAGGCCTTCGAAGAGCAGTTCGCCATCCTGTCGAACTCCTTCCTGCGCCAGGTCAAGGTCAGCGTGCAGGGCGGCAGCGATGTGCAGGCCCGCCTGGTCGGCGAGATCCTCGAGCACGGCGCCGCCCGCAGCCGTAAGCTTGGCACCCTGCCCTGGGACGCTTCGCTCGTCGCGGTCGTCGAGCTGAAGATCGGCGCCGGCGCCAAGCCCGACGCCCTCGCGGCCGTGAACTTCGAAGCCATCACGAAGGACGGCGACGTCGTCAAGTACGGCCCGGAACTCATCGCGCTCCCGGAGCTCGACCTCGCCGCGTTCTCGGTCCTGCCGGTCGACGCCGACGTGGCGGCCCTGATCGACGAAGCGATCGTCGCCGAGAAGATCGAAGCCATCGAGGTGCTCACGCGCACCCATAAGTTCGCGGAGGCCAAGCTCGCCTTCGAGGAACTGCTGAAGCGCCCCGGCCTCTCGGACTGGGCCAAGCAGAAGATCGAGTACCTCAAGCAGCTCCTCGACGAGGACGCGATCATGGCCGCGAAGGAGATGCGCTACGGCCGCACCCGCCTGATGAGCCAGTCCAAGATGGCGGCGATGGCCTGCTACAGCGACCAGGTCGACGAGGACGTCGAAGCGGCGAAGGCCGCCTACCTGCGCCGCAAACGCGCCGACGGCCGGGCCACCAAGCCCAAGCCCCCGCAGGGCGGCCAGCCTCCGCAGGCCTAAGCGGCGGCCGAGCGTCGGGTTTTCAGCCCGGTGGAAGCGATTCCACCGGGCTTTTTGTTGCCCGCTCCGGGCGGGCGGGCAAGATGACCGCTCGCCTCCCATGTCCCGCGCTCTCCGCATCACCCTCTGGAGCGTCGGCCTCATCGCCGTCGCCGTCGGAGCCACCCTTTTCTGGATCGAATCCGAGCTCCGACCCGAACCCCTCGGCGCCCGCGTCAAAGGCCTGCTCGCCGACGCCGGCATCAAAGGCGGCATCACCCGCGTCGAAGCCTCGCTCGACGGAAAATTCTCGGCCGAAGGCATCGACCTCATCCTCGCCGACGGTACCAAGGTCGCCGCGGCGTCGCTGAAAGGCGAAGCCGACCTCTTCGCGATCATCGGCGGCACCTACGCGCTGAGCAGCCTCGAGCTCAAGACGCTCGACGTCGACCTCAGCACGCGCCGCCTTATCGCCCGGCCGCAAGCCGCTCCCGACGGAGCGACCGCCAAGACCACGCTGCCGCCGTTCGTCCTCGGACCGTACGCCGCCACGGGACGTATCCGGCTGGCCGACGGCACGCTGCTGCGCTTCAGCGTCCGCGGCGACGCCTTCGATTCCCGCGGCCAGGCTGATCTGCGCGCCGGCGTCGCCTGGCCCGGCTTCGTCGTCGGCAAACAGACCACCGATCCGCGCGGAGAGATCTCCCTGCAGGCCGCGTTCCGCCGCCCCCTCGGCGCCGCAGGCGTCACGTTTGACGCGCTCCTCGACGACCTCGCCTCGCTCCGCCTGGACATCACGGCCAAGGATGCCAGCCCCGCCGCCGCCGGCTCCGTCGGCTTCATCCTGGACGCGGCTTCCGTACCGGGCAAACCAGGCGTCACCTTCACGGGCAACATGAGCGACTCCGCCGGCCGCCCCGCCGTCAAGCTCCGCGGCGAACATCTCGCCGGACGCACCTCGGTCGCCGCCGAACTCGACGTCGACCCGTCGCGCTTCGGCATCCTCAGCCAGCAGCTGCCTGACGTCCGCATCACCGGCGGCGCCAAGGCGGAACTCGAAGGCGCCCGCTGGCAGGCCGACGCGGACCTCAAGGCGCTCTGGGCGGATCTCGGTAAGTTCTCGCCGAGCCTCCCCAAGGGCGTCCGCTCCGAATGGCGCCTCGCGGCGAACGCGCAGAGCACCGACGCGGGCTTCGCCGTCCATCGGCTCGCGGTCACGGGACACGGGGTGAAGATCGCCATCCCGCAGACCTTGACCTGGAAGGGCGGCCTCCTGCCGGTGAACGCCGATGAGGCGACGGTGACCATCGCCGCCGACGACGCCGACCTCGTCGCGCTGAATCCCTTCCTCTCGTCCGCGGGCGTCATCGCGACGGGTGGTCGCTGGACCGGCGAGGCCTCGGTGTCGTTCAAGGACGGCCAGCCCGCCGTCCGTAGCGTCCGCCCGCACAGCCTGCGCGGCGTCACCCTCGAGCAGGCCGGCAAGCCGCTCCTGCGCGGCATCGACGCCGAACTGCCCGTCAGCTCCGCCGACGGCACGATCGCCCTGGGGCCCTTCAGCGTGCGCTCCGCGGCCGGCGAAATCGCGGGCGGCAACCTGACGCTTAGACCCGGCGCCGACGGCGCCTGGTCCGCGCTCGCCGACGTCGACGTCGGCATCGTCGAACTCGCTTCGCAGCCGAACTGGGAAGACCTCCCGGTGGCCAAACTCAAAGGCATCCGCATCAGCGCGAAGGCCGCCGTGGAACGCGCCGCCGGCAAGGCGCCCGTGGTCGCCTCCGCTGAAGCGCGCATCTTCCGCCAAGGACGCAACCTGCTCGCCCTGAAACTGCGCCAACCGTTGCCGAGCGAAGGCCCGCGCCCGACCGGCGTGCTGGTCGAAGCCACCGCGCGCGACCTCCCGCTAGAATCCCTCGCCGCCGTGGTGCCCGGCCTCAAACTTTCCGGCGACCTCACGCGCGCCGACCTTGTCGCAGGCTTCAGTCGCGAAGGCCTCTTCGTGCGGACCGAAGGCGCGGCGCTGGCGTTCGCCGACACCAGCGTGAGCTGGGCCGGCAAAGCATGGGTCAAGGAGTGCGACCTCGCCGCCAGCCTCGACCTCCTCGTCGGCGAACTTTCGACGACCATCGGCTTCAACCAGGCCTCGCTGAAGAACC
>JAUMEU010000012.1:0-5848 GCA_032120295.1 Opitutales bacterium
CGCGTCCCGCGAAGTCGCCGAGCTGCGGCACGGACGGTACGAGTTTCCACTGGCCGGCGAGCCGGACAGAGTTGACGAGAAGGTTGCGCTCGGTCTCGTAGCGGAGGAGCTTACCCAGCACGGTGAGGTCGCCGGTCGGGCGGACATTGCGGTTGGCGGCCTCGACGAGCGCGAAGGCGATCCGGTGGCGGGTCGACGGCTGGAGCGAGGCATCGTCCATCAGCGCGCGGAAGATCAGCGTAGCCTCTTCGGTCGTACCGGCCTTGCCGACGAGTTCGATCCAGGGGCCCGTGCCCGCAGCGTCGACCGTGCGGCCGGCGAAGAGGCGCTGGACGTAAGGAGTGGCGATGCCGGGATCGATGGCCTTCACGATCGCGTCGAGTTCGGCCTCATGGCCGACGACCTTCGCCGGCTGGGCGGCGACGTCCTCGAGCCACGGCCGCGCGAGTTCGTTGATGCTCGTCCAGGCGGCGAAATCGAGGAAGTTGTCGGCCGGATCCTTGGGCAGGTTTGCCAGCACGGCGCGGGCGCTTTCCGGCGTGCGGACGCGGGCGAGGGAGCGATGCGCTTCGAGGCGGACGCGGGGATTGGCGTGGGCGAGGAACGGCGTGATGAGGGCGATGTCCGTCGCGCCGCGGGCGCCGAGGGATTTGCCGAGTTCGCGCAGGCCGACCTGCAGGCTGGCCGGATCGGCGCTACGGAGGAGTTCGGCGAGATGGCTGATTTCGGTCGTGCGGCCGCTCAGCAGCCAGGCGGCGTGACGCCGGCTCACGTCGTCTTTGGCCCAGGTCTTGAGGGCGGACTGCAGTTCGGAGACGGGGAGCTTCGCGAGTTCGCGACGGGCCTGTTCGAATTCCCAGCGGCTCGGCGAAGTCAGTCTGGCGAGGAGTGCGGCGACCGGCTGGCCGAGCAGCGGCTGCCAGGCGAGCGGCTTGGCGTTCTCCGGTAGGATGCGCCAGATGCGGCCGCTGATCTTGTCGCGGCGCGGGTCGCGGAAGTCGACTTCGCCGTGGTTGATGATCGGGTTGGTCCAGTCGGCGACGTAGAGAGCGCCGTCGGGGCCCATCTTCAGGGTGATCGGGCGGAAGGCCACATCGCTGGTGCGGACGACGTCGGGGAGTTCCTTGGTCACGTAGCCGGACTTCGGGGCGTCGTCGGTGCTGAAGTCATTGAAGCCGAAGCGGACGATGCGATGGGCGCGGAAGTCGCAGGTGATCGCGTTGCCTTGCCAGTCGGCGCCGAACAGCGGGCTCTGCAAGAGTTCGAGGCCGCTGAACTTCGGATAGGAGCCCGGGCTGATGCTGCCGACGAGGCGACGGGCGCCTTCGGAGGGCGGGAAGGCCGCGCCGGGGAAGGCCCAGTGCACGCCGGTGCCGTCTGCGCCGGAGGTCAGGAACGTCTGGCCGGCGAGGTCTTCCTGCTGGCCCCAGGCGTTGACGAGGCCCTTCGAGTGGACCTCGAGGCGCTCGGTGTTCGGGTCATAGGCGAAGGTCACGCCGGAGTTGGCGCGCACGAGTCCCCACGGGGTCTCGAGGTGCGAGTGGATGTAGATCGTCTGGTGGAAGTAGAGCCGGCCATCGATGCCCCAGTGGAGCGTATGGATGATGTGGTGGGTGTCTTCGGTGCCGAAACCGCTGAGGACGATGCGACGTTCCGCGAGCACGCCATCGGTATTCGGCTTCGTGAGGTGGAGGAGCTCAGTGCTGGCCCCGACGTAGACGCCGCCGAAGTTGTCCGGCGCGACGCCGGAAGGAATGAGCAGGCGGTCGGCGACGATGCGCGAGACATCGGCGACGCCGTCTCGGTCGGTGTCCTCGAGGAGGATGACCTTATCGTTGCCCGTGGACGGGCCGAACTTCGAGGAGTTGCCGGCCATCTGCGCGGCAAGGTCCTCGGGGTTGACCTGCGGGTAGGTGTTGGAAGTCGCGACCCAGAGACGGCCGGAGGTGTCCCAGTTCATGTGGACGGGCTTCTCGAGCAGCGGATTCTCGGCGAAGAGCGACATGCGTAGGCCGTCGGACAGCTTGAAGTCCGGGCGAGGCAGGGATGCGGCCACGGTCAGCTTGGCCGGCGTCTTCGGTTCGGGCGGCAGCGTGCTCGACTGGCCGGCGGACACCGCGATGGCGTCGGCTTCGGCGGTCTCGATGAGCGGGTCGAACTTCGGGATCTCGACGGCGTTGTTGCCCTGTTCGCGTTTACGGAAACCGAAGATATAAGTGTAATTGGCCGGGCGGCTGCGGTGGAAGAAGAGGGAGTTCTTGCGGAGGACCGAAGCGCGGAGCGTTTCGGCGGCGGCGGTGGGCTTGTCCCAACCGGTCTGGTTCACCTTCCAGCCGAGCTGGGCGGCGAGGCCTTCGCTGAGTGCGCGGTAGCCGCGTTCGGTCAGGTGGATGCCGTTGTCGGTGCCCTGGTCGAGGGCGATGCCGTGCGATTTCCATTCGGCTTGCACGTAGGGAATGTTCTTCTCCGCGGCGAGTTCGGCGAGGCTGCGGCCGTAGGCGGCGAGGAGCTTGTTGTGCTCGGCCGGGTCCGGGAGGCCCGGACGGTAGCCGCGCAGGTCTTCATGCGCGATCGGTCCGAGGATGACGAAGCGCACCTTGCCGGCGGCGGCATGCTTCTTGATGAGTTCCATCAGCTGCGTGACTTCGCGCTTCAGGCGGGCCGGGGTGTGTTCGGTGCCATAGCGGGCCGGGTCGGGGTTGAGGGCGGGGTCGTTCTGGCGGTAGGTAAGTTCTTCCAGCGAGGCGGCCATGCCGTAGCCGATGATCGCGACGGTGGGCTTCACCACGGCGAGCTGTTCTTCGAGTTGCGCGACGCCCTTGGCGACCGGATCGAAGCTCGCGCGGGAGGCGCCGAGGGGAGTGTCGCCGGAGTAGCCGAGATTACGCACGGCGAACTTCTTGCCGGGGAATTCCTGGCGCATCTTCGTCTCGAGCACACCGTAATTATTTTCGCGCTCCATCAGCACGTCCCCGATGAGCAGGACGCGGTCGCCATCCTCGAGCGTCAGCTTGCGAGCTGCGTCGGCGGCCCGGGCGTTCGGCTGGTAAGCGATGAGGGCACAGAGGGCCAGCAGGGTGGAGAAGCGGGGCATGATAGGATTGGAAGAGGTTTGGCGGCTAAGGCGAGGCGACTTTCGACCCTGCAGGGGTGAAGATGTTGCGGGGAAGCTTGCTTTAATTTCGCTCAATTAAGCCCGAGGGCGGGCTTAGTCGGCGAATTGCGGCCAGCGGGCCCGGAAGGCGAGCTGCGCATCCTTATCGGGGATGACCGGGCGGGCCGGGTCGGTCAGGAACTTAAGCGGGAAGGCCGGCTTCAGATGCAGGATATGCACGACCGTGGCTTTGACCTCGAAGACCGCATACCAGGCGCCGCAACCGATGTCGAAGAGGTCGCCGTGGCGGCTGCGGATACGGCGGGTCCGATGGGGGCTCGGGTCGCGGCCCAGGATCTCCAGCAGGCGGGCTTCGAAGTCCACCGACCAATCCTGCTTCAGCCAGACCATGTGTTCCGCGGCCTGAGGCGAGAAGTTGACCGTGAAGGCGGGCGGCGCTTCGAGAGCGGCGTCGACCTCATCGATCCATCCTGCCTTGGCCTCAGGGAAGGAATCGTACGAAGGGATGTAGGGCTTGATGTCGAAGACCGGCGTGCCGTCGACCAGGTCGCACGGGCCGAGGATCAGCTTCCCTTTCTTGATCTCGAGCAACTGGACGGGCGTGATGCCGAGCGGGTTGGGGCGATGCGGCGAACGGGTGGCGAAGACGCCACGCCTCTTGGACGGACCGCGGGGCGGGAGCACTTCAGGGCGCCAGTCGGTATTGCGGTGGAACCACCAGAGCAGCCAGATGCGGTCGAAGCCCTCGAGGTCTTTCAGCGCCTTCTGGTACTTGTCGCCCGGCAGCATCTCGAGGACATTGGTCTCGGACTGCTTCTCATCGGGCTGATGCCGGGCGTCGAACTTCAACGGCTTCCCCGAGCGGATGAAGCCGATGGGTGTGATGGTGAGGCCGGATTCCAAGATAGGTCAGGCGTAGGCTTCGCGCGGTGAAAAGGCAAAGATTCATTGTCTCGGCGCAGGCCAGGCCTTAGCCCTGCGTTCGTCCATGTCCGCCGAGGTCCTCAATCTCTCCTGCTATAAGTTCGCCCCTCTGGAAGGGTTGGAGGAGCTGCGGACGAGCCTGCAGGAGGTCGCCAAGGTCCAAGGGCTCAAGGGCACGATCCTGCTGGCACCCGAAGGCATCAATTTCTTCCTGGCCGGCACGCGCCTGCAGTTGGCGGCGGTGCTTGAGGTCATCCGCGCCGTCCCCGGCCTCGCGGATATTACACCCAAGGAGAGTCCGAGTTCCGATCAGCCGTTCAAGCGCATGCTCGTGAAGATCAAGAAGGAGATCATCGCGTTCGGCGTCGAAGGCGTCGACCCGGCCCGGCGACCGGCCAAGAAAATCTCGGCGCAGCAGCTTAAGCAGTGGCTGGACGAAGGTCGTCCGGTGACGTTGCTCGACACCCGTAATGATTATGAAGTGCGCATGGGAACGTTCAAGGGTGCGGTCGTGTCGCGCATCTGGAACTTTCGGGATTTTCCCGCCGCCGTGGAGAGGCTTCCGGCGGAACTCAAGACGCAGCCCGTGGTGATGTTCTGCACCGGCGGCATCCGTTGCGAAAAGGCGGGACCGTTCATGGCCATGCAGGGTTACACCGACGTCCTCCAGCTCGACGGCGGCATCCTGAAGTATTTCGAAGAAGTCGGCGGCGCGCATTACGACGGCGAGTGCTTCGTCTTCGACGAGCGGGTGGGCGTGGGCCCCGATCTCCGTGAGACCGGGTCGGTCATCTGCTTCAACTGCCAGATGCCATTGACCGTCCAGGACCAGCAGCGTCCCGATTACGTCTACGAGCAGACCTGCCTGCATTGTGTCGACGGCAAGCCCAAGGGCCGGGGTAATACCGCCCAAGTCGGCGCCTGAAGCTTACCAGCGCAGCTCGGAGAGGCCGAACACGCGGCGGGTGCCGGTCGGTAGGCGGGACTGCAACGATGCTTCGTCGGCGTCGATCAGGATGCCGGTGCGCAGAAGGACGCTGTCGAGGCCGGCGCCGGCGGCCCCGGCGATGTCGTGCTCGGGGCTATCGCCAATCGCAAGGACCGTCATCGGCGGAGGGTTGCCGAGCGCGGCGAGGGCCGTGCGATAGATGTCGCCATACGGTTTGCCGAAATAACGGAGCACGGCACCTTTGCGTTCGAGTTCACGGGCGATCGCGCCGGCGGAAGGACGCACGCCCTTGGGCGTGAGCATCTCGAGGTCAGGGTTGCAGACGGCGATGGTCACGCCGCGGTGGGCCGCCGGGGTGAGGTCGCGGATCTGTTCGCGCCAGTTGCGGTCCGGTTCCTGGCAGGCGGCGAGGATGATGCCTTCCGCTTCGTCGGGCCAGGTGAGCGTGAAGCCGAGGTCGCCGAAACCGTAGTCGTCGCCCGGCTTGCCGGAGATATGGACCTTGGCACCTTGGCTGAAGCCTGCGCCCAGGGAACCGGAACGGATCGCCGCTTGAGCGGCGTCACCGGACGTCACCACGGCGTCGAAAAGATCCGGACCGAAGCCGAACTTCGCCAGGCGCACGATATTGTCGGCGCCGGTCTTGGCGGAGTTGGAGAGCACGGCCACCTTGCCGCCGCTCTCCCGGAAGCGGCGCAAGGCATCGGCGGCGTGAGGGTAGGCGACGGTGCCGTCGTGCAGCGTGCCGAACTGGTCGACGAGCAGGGCGCCATATTGTCCGGCGACTTCGGATAAGCCGGTGATGGGGGTGAGGCTGCTCATGCGAACGCGATCTCGTGGCCGATGGAACGCCAAGCCAG
>JAUMEU010000013.1:0-9211 GCA_032120295.1 Opitutales bacterium
GCATCGTGCTGGGCCACTTCCACCGCATGGTCAGCGACCTCCCCGCGGAGAAACTCGGTTACGCCCTGCCCGGCTTCCACGTCACGCCGGGCTACCTCGCGAAGATGGACGCCGCGCTCGCCACGCCGGGCGGACAGGAGCGGTTCCTGGCCTCGGCCGAAGCCAAGCGCGCCGTGCGGTTCGTCGAAGCCCGTCGCGCCCGGTGCGCGGTGCTCGAAGAAGCGCGCGCCCGCGGCGACCTCGGCCTGCGCACGACGCACGGCGACCCCAAGGTCGGCAACATCATGATCGACGAGGCGACGGGACGCGGGACGTGCATCGTCGACCTCGACACCGTGCAGCCCGGCCTGGTGCATTATGACATCGGCGACGCCACGCGCTCGGTGTGCAATCCCGCCGGCGAAGACGCGCCGGAGCTGGGCTCGGTGGTCTTCGACCTCGATCTTTTCACCATGTTTCACAGGGGTTATCAGGCCCATGCGCAGGATTTCCTGAGCGCGGCCGACCACCGTCACCTGTTCGACTGCATCCACCTGATCCCGCTCGAACTCGGGCTGCGCTTCCTCGCCGACCACCTCGCCGGCGACGTCTACTTCAAGGTCCGCTACCCCGGCCACAACCTGCGGCGCGCCCTCGTGCAGTTCAAGCTCGCCGAGAGCATCGAAGCCCGCGAACCCGCCATCCGCAAGGTGCTCGGCGAACGCTGATGCCGACCGAACTCGTCACCTTCTCGCCGACGCTCTGGATCGCGACCGGGATCCTCGCCGCGCTCATGATCCGAGGCGCTTGGCGCGGCTATCGTCGCGGCCCGCTCCGGCAGCTCGCCGGCCCGGCGGCCCTGACCATCGGCCAGCTCAGCGGCTGGGTGTTCGGCGGCGATCTCGGCCACGCCCTGCTCCAGGGCACTTCCTATCCGTGGATGCTCCGCGGGTTCACCGGCGTGGTGGGCCTCGCCTGCGGGACCGGACTTCTGTGCTACGCCTTGCTTTGGCGACTTGGCCGGACGCCCGAAGGCCAGGACGAAGCCGAAAGTCCGGTGCTCGGGGCGCTCGTCGGCTGCTGGACCGGGGCCCTCTACTTCCTGCTGCTGGTGGGCCTTCTGGCCTCGGTCGCTTCGGTCTACGATCTCGTCGGCCGCCCCGGCGACCAGACCAGTCACTGGACGGTCGCGCTGCGCGACGAACTGGCCGCGACCCCTCTGACCCGGGAACTCAAGGGCTGGTCCCCAATCCCCGATAAGCAGCGGACGCTCATCCTCCAGACCCGCCGGCTCATGGCCGACCCCGAAGCCCGACGGCGCCTCATGGTCCAGCCCGAAATCAGGGCCCTCGGCGCCCACCCCACCCTCTACCAGGCGTGGCAGGACAAGGAAGTACGTGAGTTGTTGAATAGCAAGGACTTAGGAGGTTTCCTTGACCATCCCAAGGTCCGGGCGGTCCTGGCGGATGAGGTCTTACAGAGGGAGGCCGAAAGAGTCGACCTGACCAAGGTGATTGAACGAGCCCTTTCGGCCCCGAAAAAATAGGGTTTGGGTCTATTTTGTAGTAGTCGCTTGGACTTGGTTCCTTATGTTGGAATGTCCCTCCCCACACCCATGAACAAGCTCTCGTTCCTCCTGGCTGCCCTCTGCGTCTCCCTGAATGCTCAGGAGGCAAAGCCGGCCGAATCCAAGGCCGCTGCGGCCGCGCCCGAGGTCAAGCTGAGTGGTGGCGCCAAGGCCGAAGCGAAGACCTATTTCGCCGATGTCTGGATGGGCCGAAGCATCGCCGACTGCCTGACGTTCCAGAACAACATCCAAGTCCTCGGTAAGCAGGTCGAAGAACTTAAGCGCCTTCAGATTTTTCTCGAGAACGCCCTCACCACCCCAGAGAAGGAGGCCCGCGGCCACGAGATCGCCGCCAAACAGGCCAAGCTCAAGGGTGACAACGAATCGATGGGCAAGCTTTACGGCGGCTTCAGCATCGAGCGCCCCTACCAGTTGGTCTTCACCAAGGCCATCATCGCCACCCCCCTCTCCAACGAGGAGTTCTCGAAGCTCTCCGCCGCCAAAGACTTCAAGGCCGAGAACGTCATCAACATCGCCGACAAGAAGTTCCAGATCCGCGACACCATCAGCGGCCAGGGCGAAGTCGAGACCTTCGGTCTTTCGCTCAAGCGCATCACCGACGCCAAGGCCCAGCTGCAGCAGCTCATCGACCTCCAGCCTCGCCTGACCAAGGATGACGACAAGACCAAGGTCGAAAAAGCCATCAAGGAGATCCAAGACGACCTTTCCAAGAGCCTCGAAGAATTCAAGAAGTCGCACGGTTTCGACTTCAACGCCGAGGCCATCACCCTGCCGGCCGAAGCCAAGCTGGCCGTGCAGATCACCGAAGACGAAAAGAAGGCCATCGAAGCCAAGAACGCCCCGACCGGCGCCAAGAAGTAAGCTCCTTACCCCAACCCTGAACCCACCCGAACATGTCCGCCACCGAAACCGCCGCCGCCCCCGCCGAAGCCCCGAAGGGTCCGGTGATCGAACTGATCCCGCTCGGCCAGAACCTGGCCCGCGTCGTCCTGACCATCTCCAACCAGGGATCCCTCGCCCGCTTCCAGCAGGAACTGCAGACCCTCGGCCAGCACTTCGGCCGCCTCCAGCAGCTCCAGCAGCGCATCCAGGTCGCCCTCACCACCGTCGAGCGCGACGCCCTGACCAAGGTCGCCGAAGCCGAAGTGAAGGACTTCAACGAGAAGGACGCCGTCTTCGTCAAGGTCTGGGGCTTTAGCGTCTCGGCCGTGGCCAACCGCCAGGCGACCTTCGTCAACACCGCCCTCCGCCTCTTCGCCGTCGTCTCGGAAGAAGAAGCCGCCAAGGCCAAGGCTGACAAGAACTTCAAGGAAGAGCAACTCGTCGTCCGCGGCGATCGTCGCCTCCTGCAGACCGCCGAAATCCGCGGCCTCGATCTCGTCATCCAGTTCGACCAGTTCGCCAAGGTCCTCCAGGCCCGCCGCGACGCCGCGGTCCAGCTCACCGAGCTCCTGAAGCGCGCCGAGAAGGCTGAGGACAAGACCCGCATCCAGACCCAGCTCGACCAGACCCTAGAACTCCTGAACAAGGGCAACAAAGAGATGGCCGAGAGCGTCGGCTACTCCATCACCCACAACTACGAAGTCGAAGTCCTCGAGTCCAAGTTCGTCATCCTGCTCAACCAGGAAGAAGTGAACCAGGTCCAGGGCCTCATCGCCAACGCCCAGCAGCAGGCCGCCGCGGCCCCCGCTGCCGTCGCCGTCGCCGAAGCGCCGAAGCTCGAGAAGAAGGCCGAGAAGAAGAACTGAGCTCCGCGCTCCGGTTCTCCCGATCAGGCCCGCCCATACTGGCGGGCCTTTTTGTTGGCTAGAAAAGCTCGCCCTGCTGCGCGTCCTTCGCCGGCTTCGCCTTAGGCTTGGCCTGCGCAGCCGCTTCAGCGGCGGGCACCGCCGAGTCCTTGCCGTGCTTGGTCTGGTAGCGGCGCAGGGTCGAAGACATCTCCATCTCCGAGAGGAAGGCTTCGACTCCGGCGATGTCCTCCGCGACCGGCGAACCGGGATCGAACGCGAAGTCCGTCCGGAAGGTGACGAGCCGGAGATTGCCGCGGATGCGCTCGGCTTCGGCCTTCACCTGCTCGCGGAAGCGTTCCGGCTGCAAGGTGTCGGCCGCGGCGAGCACGCCCTCCAGGTCGCCATATTCGGTCAGCCATTTCACCGCGGTCTTCGGGCCGACGCCCTTCAAGCCGGGGATGTTGTCCGAGGCGTCGCCTACGAGCGCGAGGTAGTCCGCGATGCGCGCCGGCGGGACACCGAACTTCTCGGTCACGGCGGCGGGATCGAGCCGACGCCAGCCGAGCGCGGGATTGGCGGTGGGCGGCGGGGCGAGCTGGATGACCGGTCCGCCGACGCACTGTCCGAAGTCCTTGTCCGCGCTGACGATCACGCAGCTGTCGCCTGCGGCCGAGAGGATGCGGACGGCGGTCGCGATCAGGTCGTCAGCCTCGACGCCGCGACGCTCGAAGACCTGGAAGCCGAGGAGCGCGGTGAGCCGCTTGATCTCCGGCAGTTGGAGCACGATGTCTTCCGGCGTCTCGTCGCGCTGGGCCTTGTATTCCGGCAGGACTTCCAAGTGGCGGTCGGAACCCCCGAGATCGAAGAAGACGGCGCAACGGTCCGGTTGCTCCGATTCACGGAGGTCGAGCAGCGACTTCATCCAGCCATGCAGCGCGCCCGTGGGGAACTGGTCGGACTGCCGACGGAGATTGGACCGCTCCATCGCGAAGTGACTGCGGAAGACCAGGTTGAAGCCGTCGATGAGCAACCAGCGCATGCGGGGAGTGTCGCTGCACCGGCGGAACGCATCGAGAAAAAAGCAGGCCCGCCGGATGGCGGGCCTGTCGGACCGAACGCTGCCGTTCGGCTTACTTGGCCGGCTCGGCGACGACCGGCGCAGGCTCGGTCTGCGTCGCGGCTTCGATCGGCTCGCGGTAGACCGCACCGCCCGGAGAGATGAGCGTCGGGTTGGAGAAGGTCGAGCCCGCGCGCATGCCCGGATGGGTGCTGCGCAGGGTCGCGCCGCCCGGCGAGACGAGGTTCGCGGTGACGAACACCATGAGGCTGCGCTTGGCGACGCTCTTGCCGCTCGAACGGAAGGCCGCACCGATGAGGGGCAGCGAACCGAGGACCGGCACCTTGTCGTCGATGGTCTTCACTTCTTCGCGGGTCAGGCCGCCGATGACGACGGTGGCACCGTCGAAGACGGTGACGTCAGTCGTGACTTCGCGCGTGCTGAAGATCGGCTGGAAGAAGCCGGACGGGACAGTGACCGTGACGCCGCCGGTCAAGGCGACGGAGGTTCCGCCGTATTCGACGAAGCCTTCGAATTCGGTCACCTTCGGCTTGAGGTTGAGGGCGATGGAGTCATCGGCCGCGACGGTCGGGGTGACTTCGAGGGTCACGCCGACTTCCTGGACGGTGAAGTCCTGCGGCGTACCGGCCGTGATCGCGACGGAGGTCTGGGCCGCGCCAAGGACGCCACCGCCGCCACCGCCGCCGCCTTGGCCGACGTTGGACTGGATGTCGCCGTAAGCCTGCGGGTAGCGGAGCAGCTGGGCCACCTTGATGACGGCCGTCTTGCCGTCGAGGACGGTCAGGCTCGGGGAGGACATCAGGTCGCTGCCGGCGCTTTCTTCGATCGCGCGGATCGCCAGGGCGAGAGTCTCGCGGCTGAGGATGTTGACGGTGCCGCTGTAGTTATTGACCAGGGTACCCAGATTCATGCCGCCCGGGAAGCTCGGGGCGACGTTCGGGAAGATCTGGGTGTTGTTGGTCGTGGTGCCGCCAGAATCCGTGATCTGACTGTTGATGGTCAGGTTCTTCGGAGCGGTGTTGTTCTGAGCGAACACGCGGTTGATCGAGCGCAGGTTGGTGCCGGCGGTGACACCGCCGTTACCCGCGACCGTGGGCGTCAGCGACCAGTTCACGCCGAGTTCGTTGAGCGACTTCTGTTCGACCTCGATGAACTTGGCTTCGATGTGGACCTGCTTGATGTCGGAGTAGCGGCGGATGATGTTCTTCACGCGGTCCAGGTTCTTCGGGCTGCCCGTGACGATGAGGCGGGTGCCGTCGAAGGAGAGGGTCGCCGGCGGCTCGAACGGGACGCCCGAGCGCACGAGGAAGCTCTTGATCGCCATTTCCTGCGGATTGCCGTCGGTCGCACCGACCGCGCCGCCGGTTCCACCGAACGGATTGGCGGCCGCGCCGCCGGGGGCGGTGGTGTTGAGGCCCTGGCCGGTCATCTTGACGACGGCGGCCTGGGTCAGCTCGTAGAACTCGGTGTCGAGCAGGCTGTCGCCCGCATCCTTGCGGACCTCGACGATGCCCGAAGGGCTGACGGAGAAACTGTAGACGACGCGCTTGCAGAGGTAGTCGAGAGCCTGGAAGACCGTGACATCGCGGAGCTGCAGGTTGACGTTGGGGCTTTCGCCGCCGTCGTTGACGAGGACGATGTTCACGCCCTTCTGGTCCTTGTCGTAGGTCTGGGAGAGGCCCGAAAGCTTGGTGAGCGCCCGGTCCAGCGGCTCATCGCGGGCGATGAAACCCTCGGGCAGGCGGATGGACTTCATCTTCTCGGTGACCGGGTCGTTGCCATTGCCGAGGTCGGCCTTGATGTTCTCTCGGTTGAACACTTCGGGGAGCTTCCAGGTCTCATCGAGGAGTTCCATGAGCTTGCCCTTGGTCACGCCGCGATTCCACTGACCGGAGTTCTCGGACAGCATCTGGCGGATGCGGATCTGGTAGGCCTTGGACTCGGAATTATTCGGCTGGTACTGGAGGACTTCACGGTAGGCGTCGAGGGCGCCCTGGTAGTCGCCGTAGAGGTAGCGGGCACGGCCCCGGACGAGGAGCTCATTGACCTTGTCGTCCTTGACGCGGACGCCCGGGGACAGCTCGTCGATATTGCGGTAGGTCGGGTTGTCGCGCTTGGCGGCAAGTTCCTTCTTGAGACGGAGCACGGCCGGATCCTCCTCGCCCTTGAGCTTGGCGTAGTCGGCGACAAGGGTCGTGGCGCGGGTCATGTCGCGGGCTTCGATGGCGATGAGTGCGCGGCGGGCGAGCGCGGAGCCCTTGGTCGCCTTGATGCGTTCCTTGAGGTCCTTGTTGGTGAGGCTGTCGGCTCCCAGCGCGCGGTCGGCGGCGTCCAAGTCGGAGATCGCCTGATCGACGGATTCAGCGGTGCCCTTGCGGAGCAGCTTCTCGGCGGCGTCGATGGCGTCGTCCTGCTTGGAGAGGGCGATGGAGTTTTCCTGGGCGAGGCGCCTGACCTCGTCCCGGGCGGCGGAAGTGCTGCCGGCATCGCGACGGACGGCGAGGTCCTGCTTCGCGAGGGCGATGGCGTCGCGCAGCTTCTGGGCCGCGGCGGTCGGAATGGCTACGATGGCGCCTTGGGCGCCGTCCAGAATCTCCTGGGCGCGCTTGAAGTCACCGGCGGCGGCCTTGGCCTTGGCGGCCTCAATGGCGCGGGAGACTTCGTCGAAACGGTTCTGGTGGGCGGTCGCGACTTCGTCGAGGGCGCCCGACGGGGCCGGGGCGACAGCGGGTGCCGCCGCGGCGCCCTTGGCGTCAGCCGACTGCTTGGAAGCAGTCGCGTCGGCGAGGGCGGCGTTGACGGAGGTCAGGCCTTCGTTGGCACCCATGTCCTTGGGGTCGATCGCGAGGATCGCTTCAAATTTCTCCTTGGCGACCTGGAGGTTACCTTCGTCGCGGGCCTTGAGGGCCTCAGCGAGCAGCATCGGCTTGCGGGCGGCGGCGTCGCCATCTTGGGCGACGAGCGAGCCGACGGCGAGCGCGAGGGCGAAAGCGGCCCAAGCGAGCTGCGAACGGTGGATTTTTTTCATGGGTGGGGGCTTTGAAAATTAATTGATGGCGGGGACGGGGGTCTTCGGCGCGGGAGCCGCAGACTTGGTCTTGGACGCGGGGGGCGGGGGTGCCGGGACGACCAGCGTCTGCTGGTCGAAGGTCTTCTTGCTAGGCCTCTTGGGGTTGAGGACGAGGATCTTCTCAAAAGTCACGCTCTTACCCGGCAAGTCAATGCCTTTGACCACGAAGGTCGAGCCGTTGAGCTCAAACTTATCCCCAACCGCATGCAGGTTCTGGCTCCAAGCCGGATCATCCGTGGCGCGGAGGATGATATCGATGCGTTTCTTGAACTCGAGGGGCTTCTCGTCGTCGATTTCGACGACCTGACCAAATTGGCGGTCATCGACCGTGAGGATGTTGCGGACGAAGGGGAAGCCATCGGCGTCCTTACCCTTCTCCACCCGGTAGGACTTCAAGGTGAGATATGGGGCCTCCGGGATGGGCTGGTTAAGTTTGCAATCGTCGAGATAACGGTTGGTCTTCACGTTCTTCAGCGAGAAGAGCCGGTCTGCTTCCTTGCGGCTAGGGGGCAGCATCGAAGAACTCAGCATGAAGGTATAGGTCGGGTAGCCCACGGCGACGAGTTCCACGCCGAAGGGCGGCAGGACCTCCGCCTTGCGGCTACGCGGGACATATGCCTTGGTCGAGGGATCCCAGACGACGTCGATCGTGGTGAAGAGGTCGTAATCCCAGTTGTCTTCGTCTTCTTCCGGATTGAGCCAGTCCTTGACGTTGTCCTCCAGGGAGGCCCGGACCGTAGCTGGGTAAGCACCGCCCTGCGGCGGAGCCTGACGGAAGCTATCAATGATGACGGCCTTACCGGCCTCATCGGGCACGAGCGACGCGATGAGTCCGGGGTTCAGGTAGACGGCGAGACCGGCGCCAAACAGAAGAGCGCCGAGGCCGATGAGCGGGATGTCCTTACGTAAATTCATGTCCAGGGTGCTTTATTTCTTGGGTTCGCCTTCGGTGCCGGCGGCGGGTTTTTCCTCAGGCAGCGAGAGGTAATCGACCTGGACGATGAAGGCCGAAAGTTTGCGCTGCACCACCGGGACGCGGCGATCGGACGGCGCGGCGGCGCTTGGGGTTGCGGCGGTCGCGGGCGCGGGCGCTTGATCGAAGAAGGAGAAAGTCGCGGCGGCGGGGGCGGCGGCGGGGGTGCCGGGGGTGGGGGCGGCGGTAACCGGGGCGGACAGCAGTTTCTCGAACTCGGGAGTGGTGGTCCCGACGTCGATGGAAGTCACCGCGACCGGGCGGCCGGAGTTGCGGATCTTATTGACGAAGGTACGCAGGGTCGGGGTATGGCCGACGAAACGGACGCGGAACGACAGGGCGTCCACGAGGCCGGGACGGGCGAGCGTGCGGGCCGGCCTGAACTCGTCGACTTCATTGCGGGCGGCTTCGGCGTCCGGTCCATAGGTGCCGGCGCCAGGGCGGCCTTCGGGGATGAGGATGAACGACTCAATGGGTTCGCGGTCGACCGACTCGATCAACAACGGTGAACCAACCGGGCGGGATTCGATGAGCTGACGGACGAGGAAATCGATGATGAGCCGCTGCTGGTCGACCTTCTGGAAGTCGCGCTTCGGCCCCGTGCCGGGATTCTGGTAGTAACGATGGAAGCCGAAGGTGGTCGGCTCGTTGGGCGAGAGCTTCACACCCTGATCGGACGCCTGCTTGCGCCAGCCGTCCACGGATTCACGGAGCAAGGCGCTGAGTTCGGTGCCGGTGGAGGTCGCTTTGCCGAGGATAGCCAGTTCCGGGTTGCCGATGATCGCGGCGCGGA
>JAUMEU010000014.1:0-6631 GCA_032120295.1 Opitutales bacterium
AGGGCGTTGAAGAGGGTCGACTTGCCCACGTTGGGGAGTCCGACGATGCCTGCCTGGGTCTTTGCCATGGAAGAGGCAACGTGGGCATCCGCCCCGCCAAGGTCAAGAGCCGCCGTCAGGGGGCCAGTGTCAGGGCCTGTTCGGCGAGCTCGGGGTCGGGTAGCACCACTTCGTCCCTCGGCTGTGGTTGACCGCGGACGATCCGGGCGACCGCGAGGCGGCCGCGGACCGAGGTGATCTCCAGGATCGCGGAAGCATTCAGCTGGGGATCACGCGCGATCACCTGCAGGCCTTCGCGGACGATCGTGCCCGGGATGAGGAGCAAAGGCACGCTGGTGCTGCGGAGCGGGTAGCCTTGGACGAACCCCACGCGGGCGTTGCGCGGCGCGCCGGCCGGGAGCGCGAACGGGTTCGGCTCCTCGGCGGGCTTGGACGGCTTGAACACGGCGCAGCCTGTCAGCAGCGGGAGCAGCAGACAGACTGGGCCGAGCCGGCTCACTCGCGGTGCGGGGCGCCCGGACCTTCCGGGGGCTTGCCGATGAAGGCCGCGAGGGCGGAGTTGGGCGGGAGGCCGCCGGGCAGGCCGCCGGGCGAAAGCGGACCAGGGGTCTGCTCGGCCTTCTCGTCCTCGGAGATGAACTGGTCGAAGCCGGGGCCCGACGTGTCGAGCTCGCCTTCGAACATGCCCTGAAGCTGGCGCATGCGCGTCGGGTGGCGCATCTTGCGGAGCGCCTTGGCTTCGATCTGACGGATGCGTTCGCGGGTGACCTTGAAATGGCGGCCGACTTCTTCGAGCGTGCGCTGGACGCCGTCGAGGAGGCCGAAGCGAAGGATGAGGACTTCCTTCTCGCGTTCGGCGAGGGAGCGAAGGACGAAGTCGATCTTCTCGCGGAGGAGGCGGGTGGAGGCCGTATCGGAGGGGTTCTCCGCGGACTTGTCCTCGATGAAGTCGCCGAGCGAGGTGTCTTCGCCGTCGCCCACCGGGGACTGGAGCGAGATCGGCTGCTGGGCCATCTTCATGATCTGCTGCACGCGGTCGATGGCCATGTTCATCTCATTGGCGACTTCCTCGGCGGTCGGCTCGTGGCCGAGCTCCTGGGTGAGCTGCTTCTGGACCTGCATCACCTTGTTGAGCGTCTCGATCATGTGGACCGGGATGCGGATGGTGCGGGCCTGGTCGGCGATGGAGCGGGTGATGGCCTGGCGGATCCACCAGGTCGCGTAGGTGGAGAACTTGTAGCCGCGGCGGTATTCGAACTTCTCGACGGCCTTCACGAGGCCCATGTTGCCTTCCTGGATGAGGTCGGTGAAGAGCAGGCCGCGGTTCTGGTATTTCTTGGCGATGGAGATCACCAGGCGGAGGTTATGCTCGACCATCTCGGTCTTGGCCCGCTGCGCCTCGTCGAGGTGCTTGCGCACGTTGCGGGCGAGGTGGATGAGCTCGCCGGGGTTGAGGCGCCAGCGGAGCTCGATCTCACGGGTGCGCGAGGCGGAGATCTCCTGTTTGACGGCCTTCTTCGCGCGGACCGGTCCGCGGGCGACGATGGTCGGCTCGACCAGGTTGCGGGAGTCTTCGATGTCGCCTTTGATGTCGGGCAGCTCGAGCCACTCTTCGAAGAGCTTCATCTTGAAGCAGAACTTCCGGAGGATGTCCTTGCAGCCTTCCTTGGCGGTGCGCTCGAGTTTGACGTAGGCTTCGCGGGCCTTGGCCTTCTTGGGGGCGTCGGACTCGTCGAGGTATTTCTGCCAGGCCTTGTCGAGCTTGGCCTTGAGCTTGGTGCACTCCTCCGTGGCCTTGGGGAGCATCTTATAATACGCGTCGCGGGACTCGACCTTCTTGTCGATGACCACCTTGTCGAAGCGCTCTTCCTTGCGGAGGACCTTGAGGGCGAGGTCGAGCTGGTAGGGCAGGGTGAGCCAGCAGGAGAAGAGGAACTCCTGGGCGCGCAGTTCGGCGTCCTCGATGCGCTTGGAGATCTCGACTTCCTGTTCGCGGGTGAGCAGGGGCTTATGGCCCATCTGCTTCAGGTAGACGTTGAACGGATCGTAGGGGGCGTCGGCGGGGACCGTGCGGGCGGCCTCTTCTTCGGAGTCTTCGACCTTCTTGCGGTACGTCTCGACCTCATCCTCGTCCAGGAGCTTGATGTCCAGGTTATCGAGGATGTTCATGATGTTCTCGATCAGCTCCGGGTCGGTGGCGCTGTCGGGGATGACTTCGTTGATGTTCTGGACGGTCACGAAGCCGTTCTTCTTGGAAAGGCTGACGAGCAGCTGGACCTTCTGATTGATGGCCGGGCCGATCGCCGGCGCGATCGGCTTGGCGGCCGTCACGGGCTTGGGCGCGATTGCCTTCGGGGAGGGCTTGGCGATGACCTTGGCGGTCGGGGCCTTGGCCGGAGCGGGTTTGACCGGCGTGGCCTTCGGGGCGGCGGCTTTCGCGGCGACCGCCTTCACGGGCGGTTTAGCCGGAGCCTTGGCGGCGGCTTTGACGACGGGCTTGGCCTGCTTAGAGGCTTTGGCCGGCTTGTCGGTGGTCTTCTTGTTCTTCTTATCGGTCATCTTGGGAAAATCAGGCGGCGGTGAGCGCCGGCGGGGTCGCGTGCGATTTGCGCAGGGCGATTTTTTCGGACTGAAGCCGGTTGAGGGCGGCGACGTCGTCGCGGGGGGTGGAGGCGATCCGGGCGTCCAGGCTGCGCATCAGGGCCTGGACGTGGCGGCCGTGGAAGGATTTCAGGATCGTGTTGGCGCGGGGCAGGATGTCCTTCTCGTCGTCGCGTCCGGCGTAGCTCTCGGCGGAAAGGCGGGCGGCTTCGGTGCGCAGTGCGTCGTCGAGGGCGTTGACGGCCTCACGTAGGCCGGCGAAGTGGCCGTGCGCGGCTTCGTTGAGCAGGGCCATCAGGAGCTGGCCGCCCCGGCCGGACTGGTCGATCCACTCGAGCGGGAGCGACTGGGCGATGGGAACGAAGTAGGCGTCATGCCGCAGAAGGAACAGTATCAGGTCCTCCTCCGGCGTTGTCAAGCCCCCCCCCTTGACAACCGGGGTGGGTGCTTCGTCCGGGCCGCCGAGCTGGGCCGCGGGACGCTGGGACTGGGCCTGGGCACGGTGGCGCTCGTAGGCCATGTGCATCTCGCGGATGCCGATGCCGGCGTGGCGGGCGGCCTCGTTGAGGGCTTCGCGGACGATCTCCTCGGCGCCGGCCTGCTCGACGATGGGGAAGAGGGACTCCAGGAGGCTGAGGCGGCTCGTCAGCGGCAGGTTGACCGAACCTTCGGGGACGAGGGACTGCACGCAGAACTGCATCGCGCTACGGGCGCCGGCGACGAGGCCGGCCCAGCCCTCGGCGGACTGCGTCGAGAAGTACTCGTCAGGATCCTTGCCGCCGGGCAACGAGAGGAAGCGGATGTCGAGGCCTTCGCGCAGGCCGATGGGCAGCAGGCGCAGGGCGGCTTTCTGGCCGGCGGCGTCGGAGTCCAGGAAGACCAGCAGGCGCTGGCTGAAGCGGCGGAGCTGCTGGAGGTGCTCCTCGGTGACCGCGGTGCCTTGCGCGGCGATCGCGCCGGGGATGCCGGCCGAGTGGCAGCGGATGGCGTCGAGCTGGCCTTCGACGAGCACGAACGGATCCGCGTCCTTGCGCGTCATGCGGGCGCGGTCGAGGTTGAAGACGGTGCGCGATTTCTTGAACAGCTCGGTCTCGGGCGAGTTGACGTACTTGGCCTCGCGCGAAGGGTCGTCCTGCGGGGTGATGTCGAGCTGACGCGCGGTGAAGGCGATGACGCGGCCTTGGATGTCGCGGATCGGGATGATCAGGCGACCGCGGAAGCGACAGCGCCAGCGGAGCGGATCAGGCACGCGGTCGACGCCGAAGAACAGGCCGGTCTGGGCGAGCGCGTCCTTCGCGTAGCCCTTGGCGAGCAGGCCGGGGATGAGCTTCGAGTCGTCGACCGGGGCGAAGCCGATGCCGAAGTCGTCGGCGACCTCGGGGGAGAACTTACGCTGGCGCGACCAGTAATCGCGGATCCATTCGCCGTGCACCGGGTCTTCGAGGAAGCAGCGGCGCCAGTAGTCGGTGACGAGCTCATGGATCTCGAGGAGCTGGCCGCGGAAGGACTTCTCGTTCTTACCGTCGCCGCCGCTCTCATAGTCGAGCTTGAAGCCGAAGCGGTTGGCGACGCGTTCGACGGACTCAGGGAAGTCGAGGCCTTCGCGGTTCATGACGAGCTTGAAGGCATCGCCGCCTTGCTGGGTGGAGAAGCAATACCAGAGGCCGGTCTCCGGGTTGACCTTGAAGGAGGGGCTCTTCTCGGACTTGAACGGGCTGAGGCCCCACCAGTCGCGCCCGCGCTGCTTCATCTGGGTGTAGTCGCCGGCGAGCGCGACGATATCAGCCCGTTGGCGGAGCTCATCGATCGATCTGCGGGAAATACGGGCCACGGGTGTCAAGGGGTGGCTGTCAAGGGGAGGGGCGCAAACGTAAATAATTCCCAATCGACGATGGGGAGTTCCCCCGTGTTATGCCCTGAGGCGTCGCTGGCGCAAGGGGATGGCCCCTTCAGCACTCGTCGCAGAGCTTCCGGCGAATCCGGGCGGCTTCGGCCCGCAGGCGGGCGGCTTCGGCGGCCTGGCCGGCTTTGTCCAGGACGTCGGCTAGGTTGTCCAGGACCGAGGTGACTTCGCGTTTCTCGGCGCCGTGGACCAGTTGGACGCCTCGCAACTGACGACGGAAGAGGGTTTCGGCTTCGGCTAACCTGCCACGCTTCAGCTCGAGCCCGCCGAGGACGCTCATCGTCCCTAGGGGGTCGGGGTGGGTTTCGCCGAGGAGGGTGACTTCCAGGGAAAGCACCGTGCGGTAGAAGTCGGCGGCTTCGTCGAAGCGTGACCGGCGGTAACAGAGGCCGGCCAACTGGGTGCGGAGGTTGATGATGGCGGCGTCGGAACCGCGGGGCGCGGTCTCGAGCAAGGTCAGTGCTTCGCGGTAGAGTTTCTCCGCGCCGGCGAGGTCATCGGCCGACATTCGCAGACTGGCGAGTTCGCGACGTAGGTCCGCCGCGGTGGCCCGGCCGTCTTTGGTGTAGGCTCGCTGTGCGCTGATGGCGGCGGTGAGATGCTTCTCGGCTTCGGCGATCTTGCCATCTGCGCGGCATGCGACGGCCATCTGCCGATAAGTCTCAGCTATCTGATTAAACTTTCTTTCCTGGAGGGCGGCGTCTCCCCATCCGTCTACGCAGAAAGTCAGTACGAAGACGAACAGCCCGATGAGGATGAAAGCCGTCCAGCGCATCAGTCGCCGAGGAAGCTGGCGTCGTCGCACTGCGCCTTGAAGTAGGGTGCGTTGCCGTCGACCTCGACCGTGAGCGAGTGGTCGCCTGCCGGGATCGAGGCGGCGTAGGCGCCGGCCTTCAGTTCAAGGGCCTTGCCGTCCAGCCAGGCGGCCTTGACTCCGGTGAGGAGCAGTGGCTTGGCGGTCGCGGCGGCCGCGGTGAAGCGGGCGGTCGCATAGAGGCGGCCGGGATTGAACTCCTTGGGCAGTTGGCCGTTGACGAGCGTGTAGACCGGCGTGGCCGCGGCGGACTTGGCGAGGGCGCCCGGAGGCTGGTCGTCGAAGACCCACAGGCGGGCGACGTTGCCCTTGCTGGCGTCGAACGGACCCGGCTTGCCGATCTCGCCGAGGAAGGCGTAGAAGTTACGTCGGGAGACGCCCGTGATGCCGTCCGCCAGGCCGGCGGGCATGATGCTGCCGATGTTATCGCGGCTCACGATGTTGGCCTTGAGGATGGCCAGTTCGAAGCCGGGGCCGGGGCGGATGAAGAGTTCGGTCGCGTTCTCGCGCGCGGGGATGCCGACCATCTGGCTGCCATCCTTCATCTTGAAGGAGAAGCCATGGTAGCCTTCCTTCACTTTCGCGGCGGGGTTGAGCACGCTCTCGATGATATAGTCGAGCGGGGCGCTGGCGCCGATGCTGCTGAGGTCAGGTCCGAGTTTGCCGCCCGCTCCGCCGATGGCGTGGCAGAGGGCGCAGCCGTTCTTGCGATATTGGATTTCACCTTCCGCCGGATCAGCGCCTTTCTTGATGGTCTCGATCAAGGCGGCGATCTCAGCGCCGTAATCACGGGAGCCGGATTTCGCGCCGGCGAGCGGCTCGATGACTTTGACTAAGGACACGCCGCCGCGGCCGAGGGAGCGGGCGGACTGCAGCGCAGCCGCATAATGTTCGGCGCTCAGGCCCTGCGGGAACTCCTTGGCGAGGCGCTGGGCGAAGCCGCCGAGCTGGAAGAGGTTGGTCCAGACGGCGGAGGCGTCCTGCTTTGACTTGATCTGGGCGAAGACCGAGGGGATGGCCTTGAGCGCTTCGCCGGGGGCGTGGACGGCAAGGGCAGGCAGGGCGTCCTGACGGACGACTGCCGGGCGGGTTTCGGCGGTCAGGCTGCGGAGCGCGTTGAGCGAGGGCTGCTGGCCGATGGCGCGCAGCGCGGCGATGGCGGTGCGACGGAGTTCGGTGTCTTTCTCGCGTCCCGCGAAGTCGCCGAGCTGCGGCACGGACGGTACGAGTTTCCACTGGCCGGCGAGCCGGACAGAGTTGACGAGAAGGTTGCGCTCGGTCTCGTAGCGGAGGAGCTTACCCAGCACGGTGAG
>JAUMEU010000015.1:0-14271 GCA_032120295.1 Opitutales bacterium
CTGAAGAAGGCCTGAAGGGCGGGGCGGCTTGCTCCGTCCTTGCCCTCCGCCTCGGGAACCCCTAGCGAGTGGGGTCTTCCGCCATGTCCTCCCGCCCGCAGATGACTCCCCTCGAGGAGATCCGTCACTCCGCCGCCCACATGCTGGGCGCCGCCGTGCTCCGCCTGTTCCCCCAGGCCCAGCTGGACATCGGACCGCCCACCGACAACGGCTTCTATTACGACTTCGACCTCGACCACACCTTCACGGCCGAAGACCTGGTGAAGATCGAAGAGGAGATGCGCCGCATCTCCAAAGAGAACCAGAAATTCGAACGCTTCGAGTGCACCCGCGAGGAAGCCGAGAAGCTGATCCGCGAGCGCGGCCAGAACGCCTACAAGGTCGGCCGCCTCGGCGACATCCCCGCCGGCGAGACCATCTCCTTTTACAAGAACGGCGAGTTCGTCGACCTCTGCGCCGGCACGCACGTGCGCTACTCCTCACAGGTCAAGGCGTTCAAGCTCCTGCACATCGCCGGCGCCTACCACCGCGGCGACGAGAAGAACAAGCAGCTCCAGCGGATCTACGGCACCGCTTACGCGACCAAGGACGAGCTTGAGCAGGCCATGGTCCGCGCCGAGGAAGCCAAGAAGCGCGACCACCGTAAGCTGGGCAAGGAGCTGAAGCTCTTCCACATCGACGAGAAGGTCGGCCAGGGCCTCATCCTCTGGACGCCGAACGGCGCGGTCGTGCGCCAGGAGCTCCAGAACTTCATCTCCGAGCGCCTCTTTCAGACCGGCTACAAGCAGGTCTTCACGCCGCACATCGGCAACCTCGACCTCTACCGCACCTCGGGTCACTTCCCTTATTACAAGGACGCCCAGTTCCCGCCGCTCGTCGAGCGCGAGGCCATGGAGATGCTGGCCAAGGAAGGCTGCGGTTGCGGCGAACTGACCAACCGCCTGGCCGACGGCACCGTGCAGGGCTTCCTCCTGAAGCCGATGAACTGCCCGCACCACATCCGCATCTACGCTTCGCAGCCGCACTCTTATCGCGACCTCCCGGTCCGCCTCGCCGAATTCGGCACGGTCTACCGCTGGGAGCAGTCCGGTGAACTGAGCGGCATGACCCGTGTCCGTGGCTTCACCCAGGACGACGCCCACCTCTTCTGCACCGAAGACCAGGTCCTGCCGGAAGTCCTCGGCTGCCTCGAGCTCGTCAAGATCGTCCTCAAGACGCTCGGCTTGAACGATTATCGCGTGCGCGTCGGCCTCCGTAATCCCGACTCCGCCAAGTACACCGGCACCGCCGAGAACTGGGACAAGGCCGAAGCCGCCTGCCGCAGCGCCGCCGCCACCCTCGGCGTCGCTTTCTCCGAGGAGCCCGGCGAAGCCGCGTTCTACGGACCGAAGATCGACTTCGTCGTCAAAGACGTCATCGGTCGCGAATGGCAGCTAGGTACCGTCCAGGTCGACTTCAACCTGCCGGAGCGTTTCGACCTCACCTACAACGGCGCCGACAACAAGCCTCACCGTCCGGTGATGATCCACCGCGCGCCGTTCGGTTCGATGGAGCGCTTCGTCGGCATCCTGATCGAGCACTTCGCGGGTGATTTCCCGACCTGGCTCTCGCCCGAACAGGTCCGCCTCATCCCGCTGAACGACGACCTCAACGCCGATTGCGAAGCGATGGCCGAGGTCCTCAAGGTCGCCAAGATCCGCTGCAGCGTCGACGGTTCCTCCGACAAGCTCGGCGCCAAGATCCGCCGCGCCGAGATGTCCAAGGTGCCCCATATGCTCGTCGTCGGCGCCAAGGAGAAGGAGGCCGGCTTGGTCAATGTCCGCTCGCGCGCCGACAAGTCCTTCGAAGGTAACCGCACCCTGGCTGAATTCGTCGCCCTGGTATCCGCCGAAGTCGCCGAACGTCGCCTCAAGGCGCACGTCCCGACGGCGCCCGCCGCCCCGTCCGCCCCTCAGGCCTGACCGTCACGTGGTTTTCACGGACTCCCCGGGGAACTGAGGTTGCCCGGAGGGGTCCTTTGAGCCTATACCTGATTTATGAGCCAGCCCCGTTCCTCCTCGCGTCGTGAGTTCCTTAAGTTCGCCGGCCTCGGCAGCCTTGTCTTCGGCGCCGGCTCGGCCCGGGCTCTCGGCGCCGATGGTCGCGAGGCCTCCGCTAATTCCGCCAAGCGTCAGGCCAAGAACGTGATCTTCATGGTCTCCGACGGTATGTGCTTCTCGGTGCTCACCGCCGCGCAGACGTATCTCACCCGCACGGAGAAGCGTTCGTCGCATTGGATGAAGATGTATGCCGAACGGCCCGTCGTCCGTTCGCTCTGCGAGACCGATTCCGCCAGCGGCATCGTGACTGACTCCGCCGCCGCCGCGAGCTGCTGGGGCATCGGCGAGCGCATCGACAACGGCGTGCTCAACATCACCCCCGATGGCCGTAAGCCTCTCACGATGGTCCAGAAGATGAACGCCGCCAAGAAGCGCTGCGGCCTCGTCACCACCGCCACCGCCACGCATGCGACCCCGGCCGGCTTCGCCACGACCGTCGCCAAGCGTTCCGATCAGAAGGCGGTCGCCGCCCAATACCTCGAACGCGGGGTGGACGTCGTCCTCGGCGGCGGCACCCTCTATTTCAACGAAGCCCTCCAGGGCGCCTATCGCCAGGCCGGCTTCGGCATCGCCCTGAACCGAGATCAGCTCCTGGCCGATGCCGGCAAGGCCCCGCTGCTGGGTCTTTTCAGCCGGAGCCATATGCCCTACGAGATTGACCGCCTCAACTCCCCCGAACTCAAGGCTTCGACGCCGACTCTCTCGGAGATGACCAAGGTCGCCCTGCGGCGTCTGAGCTCCGCCCCGGAAGGATTCTTCTTGATGGTCGAGGGCGGACGCATCGACCACGCCGCGCACGGCAACGACGGCGCCGCCGCCATCCGCGAACAGATCGCCTTCGACGAGGCTATCGCGACCGTGCTTACCTTCGTCGATCAGAACCCCGACACCTTGCTGATCGTCACCACCGACCACGGCACCGGCGGCTTCAATGTCAACGGACTCGGCAGTGAAGACTTCGATACCACCGCGCCATCATACTCCGAATCCACGCCGGCCTTCGACCGGATGACCGCTTTCACGTCGTCGCTCGAACTCCTCGGGACCAAGACCAAGGGGCTGGCCCCGAAGGGTTTCGTCGTGGCTGCCGAGCAGGCGACGGGCCTCAAGTTCAAAGCCGAGGATCGGGCCAAAATCACTTCGACCAAGACGCTCTCGGCCGCGCTGATGAAGTACACCTCGATCGGCTGGACCAGTAACAACCACACTGGCGAGATGGTGGAGTTCTGCGCCAGCGGCCCTGGCTCGCAGCTCTTCACGCCGCACCTGCGTAACGACCAGGTGCACGCGAAGATCCTGCAGGCGACCGGCGTGGCCTGAGGTCGGCAGGCTCGGCCAATAAAAAGGGCGTCCTTGCGGACGCCCTTTGTCGTGCTCGGCCTTTCGGCTTAGAGCTTGTTGTACTTCACACCGCAGCCGTAGGGCTTGGTGCTGGTGACTTCGGGGGCCTTGCCTTCCTTCACGGCCTTGACGGCGGCGAGGACGTAGTTGTTGGCCTTCTCGATGTCCGCGGACTTCGGGGAGGAGATGTTGTCGATGGCGCCCTTGTAAGCGAGGATGCCCTTGCTATCGATGACGAAGCAATGCGGGGTGACCTTGGCGTCATAGGCGCGACCGATGCTCTGGTTGGCGTCCTGGACGACGGTGCCAGGGTAGTAGGTGGCGGACTCGAGCTTGTGGCCGCCGGTGTTGATCACGAGCCAGACGGCGCCCGAGGCGACGACTTCTTTCTGGAACTCCTGCATCTTGCCGCCGTCGTAGAACTTCTTCACGTAGGGGCAACCAGGGTTGTACCATTCGAGGACGACGGTCTTGCCCTTGAAGTCGGCGAGGCTGACGGTCTTGCCGTCGAGGGTCTTGCCGGTGAAGTCAGGAGCGGGCTGGCCGACTTCAGGGGCCGCAAACGAAGCGACCGCCGCGAGGCAGGCAAGGAGGGAGGTGAGGATGCGCATGTGGGTGGGGGTGGACTGGTTGTTATAGGGGGTGGTTCATGGATTTCAACCCCTTCGCGGGGCGGAAGTTAAAAGACGCCCCTTCTTTCCCGGGATTTTACAGGAAATTGACTCGTGGGTTGCCAAAATCGGGGAAAAGAGCGACTTATGACGTCTCTTATGGCTAACGCTCGTTCTACCGCCTTGGTTTGCGCCAATGAGGCCTCGCTGTGGTCCGAGCTGCGTGCCCGTGCCACCCAGGTGGCCAAAGCGGAACCGGCCTTAGCGCCGATGCTGAATCGCTACGTGCTCGATCGGGAAGATTTCGGAGCGGGCATCATCCAGCGCCTCGCCGAGCGCATCACCCCCACGAGCCAAGATTTGCCGGTTATTTTACGCGTCTTGGGTGAAGCGGTTTCCGCGGATACCGAGGTCTTGGCCCAGATGCGCGCCGATGTCCGGGCGATCCTCGAACGCGACCCGGCTACGGAACATGCCCTGATCCCGTTCCTCTGGTTCAAGGGATTTCACGCCATCTCGATTCACCGCCTGGCCCACACCCTTTGGAAGGCGGGCCGCAAGGAGCTGGCCACGCACCTGCAGTCCTTGGTCTCGGAGCACCTTGGGGTCGACATCCACCCCGCGGCCCGTTTCGGCGTCGGCATCCTGCTCGACCACGCCACGGGCTTCGTCGCGGGTGAGACCAGCGTGGTGGCGGATAATGTTTCCTTCCTGCACGAAGTCACTTTGGGCGGCACGGGCAAGGCCCGCGGGGATCGCCACCCCAAAATCCGTTCGGGCGTGCTGGTGGGCGCCGGCGCCAAGATCCTCGGCAACATCACCATCGGCGAAGGCGCCAAGATCGGGGCCGGTTCCGTGGTGCTCAAGGACGTCGCCGCGCATACCAGCGTGGCGGGCGTGCCCGCCGTGGTGATCGGGCAGACTTCGGTCGACGCCCCGGCGCTGGATATGGATCACTCGCTCTGACCATGCCCGACCGGAAGCTGCCCCAAGAACGCCCCGGCGATGCACGCGTCTTGGACTGTCTCTACCGGGTAGGGGCTTTCGTCAACGCCACCGAAGACCCGCGGGAAGCCCTGGATTTCATCTTAGAGGAGATTGTCCGGACCTTACAGGCGTCCAGTGCTTCGATTGCCCTCGTCGAACCCGCCACGGGTTCGCTGCGCATCGAGGTGAGCAACGGCTTAGACCAGCACTCGGCCGAGCGAATCATCGATCAAGGCCAGGGGGTCACAGGTTGGGTGGCGCTCTACGCCAAGCCGCTTTGTATTCCGGATGTCTCCCGGGATCCTCGCTACGTCGAAATCCGTCAAGGCGTCCGGTCCGAGTTGGCGGTCCCGATGGAGTTGATGGGGAACGTGATCGGCGTCGTGAACTGTGATTCCGACCGGCTGGATGCCTTCAGTGAACAGGATGTGGCGTTCCTTTCCTTGCTGACCAACGAGGCCTCCAAGGCCGTCGGCCGGATCTGGCTCCTTCGCCAACTCCGTTCCAAAGCCGCGCAGCTCGAAGCCCTGGTGCGTGCGGCGCAGGGCCTCGCCCGCGAGCGCGATGAACCCGGCATCTCGCTCGACCTTGCCCGCCATACCCGCGGGCTGCTGGGTGCCCGAGCCTGCGCCTTTTACAAGTTGGTCGATGACGTCCTGATCTTGCGCAGCCAAGAGGGCGAACTGGGCGAAACGGTCCTCGCCCGGACCGTCGGCATTAGCCAGACCTCGCTCGGCACCGTCGTCACCCGCGGCCGGGCGGTGGTGGTCCCGCTCGCCGGCAAGACCGAGGAACACCTCTTCACCCTCCTCTCCGAGCCGGTGGCCTCTTCGTCGCTGCTCGCCGTGCCGGTCCGTTACGAGGACGACACCTTCGGCGTGCTGCTCTGCGTCGCCAAAGGGGCTTACCGCTTCTCCGACGACGACAAGCACCTGGTGGCCGCGCTCTCTTCGTTCGGCGCCTCGTCAATCCAGAACGCGCGCCTCTACGCTAAGGTCTTCACGGTCGAAGAGGGGCTCCGTCGCAGCGAACGCCTGACCGCCCTGGGTCTCTTGTCCGCCGAGGTCGCGCACGAGATTCGCAACCCTCTCACGGTCATGAAACTCCTGTCCGATACGCTCGCGCAGGGTATGCTCGCCGACGATCCGAAGATGGAGGACCTTGGCGTGATGCGTGAAAAGATCGCCCACATGGAGGGCGTGGTCTCGCGCGTGCTCGGCATGAGCAAGGCCCAGTCTGGGGCATTCCGCTCCCTCGACCTGCGTCAGGCCGCCGAGCACGCGTCGCTGCTCCTGCGCCTCAAGCTCCAGCAGCTTGGCGTGAACGTCGAGATCGAGTGCGCGGAGGCTTTGCCGCTCGTCGAAGCCAACCCGGGCCAGATCCAGCAGGTCTTCCTGAACCTCATGATGAACGGCGTGCAGGCCATGTCGGGCGGGGGTTCGCTCACCGTGCGGCTCAACGTGGAGCCGGGGCCGCAGGGTGACGTGGTCGCCGTACGTATCGCGGATACCGGCGCGGGCATCCCGCCCAAGATCCTGCCGAAGATCTTCGACTCCTTCTTCACCAGCCGCGAGGACGGTACCGGCCTGGGGCTCGCCATCGTGAAGCGCATCCTGCGCGATCATCGCGGCGACATCGTCGTCGAATCGACCGCCCCGGACGGGACGACCTTCAAGTTCTGGGTGCCGGCGGGGAAGTGAGCAGGCGCTTCCCGGCGGTCCAGAGGACAGGGATGAAGGACACCAGCACCACGATGAGGATGATCTTGTGCAACTGGTCCGCCAGCGGCGTCCCGCCCAAGGCGTAGCCGAGCCAGACCAACGAATTGATCCAGAGGATGCCGCCAAGGATGTTCCAGCGCAGGAAGCGCGTCGGCGCCATCTCGCCCATGCCGGCGGCGAAAGGCACGAAGGTGCGCATCAGCGGTACGAAGCGGGCAAGCACGATGGCGAGCGGGCCTTTCTCAGCGAAATAGTCCCGGGCCGCCGCGAGGTGGCGGCGCTTATACCACCAGGTGTCGGGCTTCGACTCCATGGTCTTGCCGTATTTCCGCCCGAGCCAGTAGCCGGTCTGGTCGCCGACGATCGCGGCGACGGTCAGGGCGGCGGTGAGTTCCCAAGGGCTGAAGTAGGCCGGCCGGTCGCCGTTGGCGATCGAGAGGACGCCGGCGGTCACCAGTAGGGAGTCGCCCGGGAGGAAGAAGCCGGCAAGCAGGCCCGTCTCCGCGAAGATGATCGCGCACATCAGGCCGATGCCGCCGAGTTCGATGGTCTGCCGGAGCCCTTCGGCCGTGTGCAGGTGCGACCAGAGGTTGCTCAGCCAGGATTCCATGCCGAGGCGTAGGCCGAAAGCCACGGGTTGGCAATCACCCTTGAACGGCGAGGGCTTTCCCATCACGTTGGCATCGACGCATGTCGCCCGAATTCGAAGCCTCCGCCATCCTGCTCCGCCGCGCCGCGCTCCAGCACGGTCTGGCCGGGCCGGCCGCCTTGGAAGGCGAGTTTGTCCCGCGCGCCAAGGTCTTCCTAGCCGAGGCCCGCGAGATCCAACTGGCGGCGCATCGCGCCGGCGTCCGTGGTGGCGAAGTGGCCCGACTGCGTGCTGACGCGATCGATATCCTTTTCGACGCCTTGTTTCTGCGCGCCGGACCGGCGGCGGCCGTGCTCAGTCTGGTGGCCACGGGCGGTTATGGGCGCGCTGAGCTCTGTCCGCTCAGCGACATCGACCTGCTGGTGCTCGTACCTCGTCACTCCGCCGCGACCAAGGCTCTCGTCGAAGCAATCCTGTATCCGCTCTGGGATCTCGGCCTGAAGGTCGGTCAGTCGGTCCGGACGGTCACCGAGTCGACCAACTACGCCAAGGATGACCTGCATCTGCATGTGGCCTTGCTCGAGACCCGTCACCTCTGCGGCTCGGCCGAACTCTACGCCCAGCTCGAGGCCAAGACGGCCGCCCTGCTCTCGGGGCAGGCATGGAAGCCTTTCGCCCGGGAGATCGTCGATTCGCAGCGGAAGCGCCGAGAGAAGGCCGGCGGCAGCGCTTACCTGCAGGAGCCGGACCTCAAGAACGGCGTGGGCGCCCTCCGCGATGTCCAAGGTTGCGTCTGGATCGCCCGCACGGCCCGCAATGGCGTCGGTCCGGCCGGGCTGGCCGCTTCGGGTTTCTTGCCCGCCGTCGACCTTCAGAAATTCGAGGAAGCCAAGCAGGTGCTTTTGCGTCTGCGATGTGAACTCCACTTCCAAGTCACGCGTCCGACCGAGCAGCTTTCCCTCGAACGTCAAAACCTGATGTCGGAGGCCCTCGGTTACCAAGGTTCCCTGACCGAGCGCATCGGAGCGATGATGCGCGAATATTTCGATGCCGCCGATCATGTCCGCCGTTGCGCCGAGATCGTCGAGGGCGCGGTCATGGGCGAACCCGAGCCCGAAGGGTGGGGCGCTCCGTTCGTCATGGACGGCCTGCGCGTCGTCCCTGGGGGCGCCGTGACGGCGGAGCACCGCCTGCTCTTCGAAGAAGACCCCGGCCGTCTCGTCCGGTTGTTCCGCATCTGTCAGATCCATGAGGCCCGTCCGGACCGGGCGCTCTCGCTGCTCGTCCGCGAACGTGCGCACCTGCTCACGCCCGAGGTCGCCCTGTCGGAGGAATCCTGCAGCGCGCTGCGCGCGATGCTGACCGAAGGCGGGCGTGTCTATCCGGCGCTCAACGCCCTGCGCGAGCACGGTCTCCTTTATCGGCTCGTCCCCGAGTTCGCCGGCCTGCACTGCCTGGTGCAATTTGAGTTCTACCACCGCTGGACGGCCGACGTGCATACCTTGCGCTGCCTGCGCGAGCTGGACCGCATCTACGCCGGCGAGTCCTTGGTGGAGCAGAAATATCGCGAAGTCGTGCTCGGTTCCGAGGCGCCTTCGCTGCTCTACGCCATCCTCTTCCTGCATGACATCGCCAAGTCCGGCGGCATCGAAGGCCATGCCGAACGCGGCGTGCCGATCGCGGACCGGATTCTCGAGCGGCTCGGCTTCGACGCCCGCGAGCGCGAGATCGCGGCCGGCGTCATCCGCCATCACCTCGTGATGGGGCTTTACTGGCAGCGCCATGATATCGACGACCCCGCGAACATCGAGCGGTTCGCCCGGCTATTGGGCGACGAACAGGTCCTACGCAGTCTCTTCGTCCATACGCGCTGCGACGCGCGCGCCACGTCGCCCGACCTCTGGACCGATTTCAAGGACGGCCAGCACAGGTCCCTCTATCGCCGCACGCTCGCCCGCCTGGCCGACGCCGTCGACGACGATCATGCCGACGCCGCCGCGAAACTGCGCGCCGCGACCACGGCCCTGCTCGGCGCCGATGTCCCGGAGGACGAGGTCGAGGCGCACTTCACCACGATGCCCCCGGGGTATTACCTGCACGCCGCCCCGGAGGACGCCGCGCATCATCTTCGCATGATCCACCGCCTGATCGCCTCGGTCTCCGCGGCCGAGCCGGATGAGTCGCTGCGCCCGATCGTCGAGTGGCATGACGACGCCGGCTCGGGCCAGTCCCTCGTGACCGTCGTGACGTGGGACCGCGCCGGCCTCTTCAGCCGCATGGCGGGCGCCTTCGCTGTCGCCGGCATCAATATCGCCTCGTGCCGAGCCTTCTCGCGCGAGGACGATGTCTCGATCGACTTCTTCAAGGTCGTGCTGCCGCTCGGTAAGGAAGCCCTTTCCAAGGATCGCTTTACCTCCGCCCTCGGGAAGTCGCTGCTCGAAGGCACGGATCTCCTCGCTGAGGTCGCCGCGGAGGAACGGCATGCGCTGCTGACCGCTCCGCGGCGCAAGGCTTTCGTGCCGCTGGCCGCCAAGGTGGAGGTCTATTATGAGGTCGACCTCGCCCGTACGGTCATCGAGATCCAGTGCAACGACCGGCTCGGCCTGCTGTTCCGCATCGGCCGGGCTATCCGGGAGGGTGGTTACGCCATCACGTTCGCCAACATCGCCACGGAGCAAGGCTTCGCGATCGACACCTTCTACGTGATGCCCGAGCGCGGCCTGACCCGCGATCCGCAGGCCCCCGAAGGTCTGGCGGACGTCCTCCGGTGCTTGGTCAGCTGAATGGCGTCCCCCCTTGCCTTGGCGGGGAAACCCGCCAACCTCGATGGTCCTCCATGAACCCGCTGTTTTCGCTCCTGAACTCCGCCCTCATCGTCCTCGCCGCCGTCGTCTCCGTGCGAGCGGCCGACCCCAAGCCTTCCGCCATGACTCCTCCCAAACTTGAGAAAGCCACCTTCGGCGCCGGTTGTTTCTGGGGCGTCGAGTACCAGTACGCCAAGATCCCAGGCGTGATCTCCGCCGAGAGTGGTTATGCCGGCGGTAAGACCTTGAATCCGACCTATGAGGACATCTGCGCCAAGGGCACCGGCCACGCCGAGGTCATCGAAGTTACGTTCGATCCGGCCAAGGTCACCTACCGCACGCTGGTCGAGTATTTCTTCAAGATGCACGACCCGACCCAGGTCGACCGCCAGGGCCCCGACATCGGCGACCAATATCGCTCGGTCATCTTCACCCATTCGCCGGAACAGCAGAAGACCGCCGAAGACGTGAAGATCGGGCTGACCCTCGCCAAGGCGTTCAGCCGGCCGATCGCCACGCAGATCGACAAGGCTCCGAAGTTCTGGCGCGCGGAGGAATACCACCAGAAGTATTACCAGCTGCGTAAGAAGAAGCCTTACTGCCATCTGGTGCCTTTCGCGGAAGAGAAGTAAACCGTGGCCGATCGCCGCAACGGGTCTGATGACGCGCTGCCTGGCCTCGGTCAGGGAGTGCCTGACGCCATCCCGGAACGCCGCCGCCCGCTCGCATCGCGGATGCGTCCGCGTAATCTCGCCGAAGTCGTCGGCCATGCCGCCTTGCTGGGCCCGGAGGCCTTGCTGCCTCGCCTGATCAAGGCCGACACCTTCGGCTCGCTGCTGTTCTACGGTCCGCCCGGCTGCGGTAAGACCACCTTGGCCGAGGTCATCGCGGCCGAGACGCAGTCCTTTGTCGTGCGGGTCAACGCCGTGCTGTCCGGTACGCCCGAACTCCGCGAAATCCTGGCCGACGCCCGCCGTCAGCCCTCGCGCAAGACCGTGCTGGTGGTCGACGAGATCCATCGCTTCAACAAGGCGCAACAGGACCTGCTCTTGCCGGATGTCGAAGCGGGCGTGGTCCGTCTCATCGGCTGCACGACGCATAATCCCGGGCTCTATGTCGTCCCGGCGCTGCTTAGTCGCAGTCATCTCTTCCGCCTCGATCCGTTGTCGCCGGCGGAGATCGCGGCCTTCCTGGGCACCGCGCTCGCCGATAAGGAACGAGGCCTCGGTGCTTTGGGCATCAAAGCCTCGGAGAAAGTATTTCAGCAGGTCGCCGAGATGGCCTCGGGCGATCTCCGTCGCGCGCTTAATTGCCTCGAGACCCTGGTGCTTTCGGCGCCCGCCCTCGGCAGCGTCACCGACGAAGCCGTGGCGTCCTTCGCTCGCGAACGTCGCATCCGTTACGACGACGGCGGCGACGACCATTACGACACCGCGTCCGCTTTCATCAAATCCGTCCGCGGAGGCGATCCGGACGCCGCGCTCTACTGGCTCTTCCTGATGCTCGAAGGCGGGGAGGAGCCGCGCTTCATCGCCCGCCGCCTCGTCATCTGCGCCTCCGAAGACATCGGTCTGGCCGACTCCCGCGCCTTGGGCGTAGCCACCGCGGCGTTCCAAGCCTGCGAGATGGTCGGCATGCCTGAGTGCGAATACGCGCTGGCCCACGCGACGCTGTTCCTCGCGCTCTCACCGAAGAGCAACAGCACGACTTCAGCGATCTCCGCGGCCAAGGAAGCCGTGCGGAACATGCCTCGACAGGAAGTACCCCTGCATCTCAAAGACGCGCACAACAGCTTGAACAAGAGCCTCGGGAATGGCGGCGCCTACCGCTATAGTCACGACTACCCTGAAGCCGTCAGCGGCCAGGATTATCTTTCCCGCCCGCTTTCGCTCTACCATCCCGGCGACGCCGGCGCCGAGCCGCAGATCGCGGAGCGCCTCGCTCGTTGGCGTGAGCTCAAGGCGGCTATCAAGAAGAAGGACGGACGCCCGTGAGCAAGGTCGCGCCACGCCTGCCGTGGTTCGGTCCCGGCAAGTTCCCGCTCTACCTCGCGCCCATGGCGCGGCATACCGACGTCGCTTTCCGTCAGCTCTGCAAAGAGCAGGGCGCCGATGTGATGGTCACCGAGTTCGTCCAGTCCGAAGCGCTCATCCGCGATAACGCCAAGGCCTGGGAGATGGTCGACTTCACCGAAGGCCAGCGTCCGATGGGCGTCCAGATCTTCGGCGCCACGCCGGCTTCGATGGCCAAGGCGGCGCGGCTGGTGTGTGACCGCATGAAGCCGGATTTCCTCGACCTCAATTTCGGCTGCCCTGCCCACAAGGTCATCGAGCAGAATGCGGGCTCGGGTCTCTTGCGTTGCACGCCTCTGCTTTACGACCTCGTCAAGGCGGTGAAGGACGCCATTCCCGACGTTCCGCTGACCGCGAAGATGCGTCTAGGATGGGATCACGCCACCATCGTGGCCGTCGAGGTGGCCGGCCGCCTGCAGGAACTCGGCGTCGAGGCTCTCGCGGTCCACGGCCGCACCAAGGAGCAGGGTTACTCCGGTGAAGCCCATTGGGGTTGGATCGCCCAGGTCGCCGCGGCGGTCGATATTCCCGTCATCGGTAATGGTGACGTGAAGGACGGGCCCTCGGCTTTGCTTCGTCAGAAGGAATCGGGGGTCTCCGGCCTGATGATCGGCCGCGCGGCGCTGGGTAATCCTTGGATTTTCGCCCAGATCAAGGCTGCGCTGGTGGGCAGGGCGGGGGAGTCCGCCGAAACGAGCGTCCAGGCCCGCTGGGATTGCATGATTCGCTTGGCCGAACTCACGATCGAGGTGCATGCTTCGCGGCTCGGCCATCGCGACGTCCGTTGGATGCTCGATCGCCTGCATCCGCTCACCCATGGGCTGCCCGGTTCGCGTAAACTCCGCGACCGACTCCGTCACTGTCTGAGCCTGGACGACTTGCGTCGGCTACGGGACGAGCATCTCGTCGAAGCGGCGCAGTGAATTAAAACCCCTATTCATTGGGGAACGATGCGCGTGTGACAGACGTGCAACAGAAACCTCATTTTCTTATCACCATGGGGGGTGTTAATAACCTGTGCAGGGCTTGCTCTTGTCCCTCGCCTTCGCGCCTTCACAAAGGCGTCTCGATTCGCACCCCTCGGATCGATACCGGCCTCTTCTCCGGACCCTAAACGAAGGAATCCCTGTTTAACCCTTCCAAATCACCTTTCATCAACGACTTACGGCGTCATTCATTTCTGTCCCCAAATTGGCACAGAAGCAGCCAAAGAGTCGAGTCCGTCACCTTGACGATTGTTTTACAAAAATTCCTCACTTTCGGGCTTCCAAAGAGCCTGTGAACAACCTTTCTCAACCCTCCCCCTTTCTCATGTCTTCTTCCGTCAGCCCCCTCTCCCTTTGGGAAACCGCCAAAAGCGAACTCCGTAACGTACTTCCGCGCGCCGACTTCGAAACCTGGATCTCTTCTCTGCAGCCGCTTAGCATCATCGAAGGCAAAGTCCTCGTCCTGGAAGCTCCGTCGGTCCTGACCGAAGCCTGGGTCAACAGCAACTACGCCGAGATGCTTCGCCGTCAGCTCACGCTGGTCGCCGGACGTAACATGGACTACCGCCTGACGGCTTCCGTCGACGCCGCCCGTGAAGTCGCGCCGGCACCGGCTCCGGTCGCCCGCGCTTCGCGTCAGGCCACTTCCTCGCCGGCTCCGGCGATCAAGGCGACCAACACTTTCGACAACTTCATCGTCGGCCCAGAGAACGAGATGGCCCATGGCGCCTCGCTCGCGGTCGCCAAGGAGCCCGGCCACTACTACAACCCGCTCTTCATCCATGGACCGACCGGTCTGGGCAAGACCCACCTGATGCACGCCATCGCGCACTCGGTCTACGCCGCCAACCCGCAGGCCCGCATCGCCTACATTTCGTCCGAGACCTTCACCAACGACTTCATCCAAGCGCTCCAGACGGGCAGCGTCGCCCCCTTCCGCCGTCGCTACCGCGAGCTCGACCTGCTCCTGATCGACGACATCCACTTCCTCGCCGGCAAGGAGTCCACGCAGGACGAGTTCTTCCATACTTTCAACGAGCTGCATAACAATCATAAGCAGG
>JAUMEU010000016.1:0-2114 GCA_032120295.1 Opitutales bacterium
GCAGCTGGAAGGTCTTACCTTCGCGGATCTTGGCGGCGATGCCGTCGGTCCGGATCATGACCTCGAACGCGGCGACGCGGCGGTCGTCCGTGGTGTGCAGGAGGCACTGCGAGATCACCGCGGTGAGGGAGGTCGAAAGCTGGGCCCGGATCTGGTCGCGGGCCGAGGCCGGGAAGGCGTCGATGATGCGGTCAATCGTGCGGGTGGCTCCGGAGGTATGAAGGGTGCCGAGCACGAGGTGGCCCGTCTCGGCGGCGGTGACGGCCGCCTCGATGGTCTCGAGGTCGCGCATCTCGCCGATGAGGATCACGTCGGGATCCTGCCGCAGCGCGGAACGGACGCCTTCCGCGAAGGTCGGCAGGTCCTCGCCCACCTCGCGCTGGGTGATGAGGCACTGCTTGTGCGCGTGCGTGTACTCGATCGGGTCCTCGATCGTGATGACGTGGCTCTGCTGGTTCTCGTTGATCCAGTTGATCATCGAGGCCAGCGTGGTCGACTTGCCGGAGCCGGTCGGACCGGTGACGAGGATCAGGCCGCGGGCGCGCTTGAGCAGGTCCTTGACCACGAGCGGCAGCCGGAGCTGCTCGAGCGTGTACATACCGGAAGGCAGCAGGCGCAGGACCATGCCGTAGCCGCCGTGCCCGCGGAAGGCGTTGGCGCGGAGGCGC
Organism: Opitutales bacterium; assembly: GCA_032120295.1. Lineage (GTDB taxonomy): Bacteria > Verrucomicrobiota > Verrucomicrobiia > Opitutales > UBA953 > UBA953. Next base: position 669 of record JAUMEU010000016.1, read on the forward strand.
GTCCGGTCGCGGAAGGCGAAGGCGAAATCGCAGCCGCCGTCCGCGTCGAGCGTGATGCGGCGGGCGGGCGGCACGAGGCCGAGCACCAAGGCCTCAGTCTCGGCGGCAGTGAGGGGGGAGCCTTCGACGGCGACGAGCTCGCCGTTGACGCGGAGGCTGGGGGCGCGGCCGACGCGGAGGTGCAGGTCGGAGGCCCCGTTCTCGAGCATGGCCTCCAACAGCTGGTTCATCGCGTAGGCCATCGGATCAGATCACGTCGTCGGCGACGGTGGCGCCGAGCACTTCCTCGATGGTGGTCATGCCGGAGGCGACCTTGCGCTGGCCGTCCTCGCGCATGGTGCGCATGCCGGCCTCGCGGGCCTTGCGGCGCAGGTCGACGAGGTTGGAACCGCCGTAGATCATCTCCTGGATCTCCTCGGTGATGACGAAGAGCTCGAAGACGCCGCGACGACCCTTGTAGCCGCGCTCGCCGCACTTGGGGCAGCCGGGCCCCTTCATGGGCGTGGCGCCGGCGAGGTCCTGCTCGGACATGCCGATCGAATAGAGCTCCTTGGCCGTCGGCTTATACGGCGCGGCGCATGCCTGGCAGTTACGGCGCACGAGGCGCTGGGCGAGGGCGCCGCGGAGGGCCGCGGACACGAGGAACGGCTTGACGCCGATGTCGACGAGACGGGTGACGGCGGAGACGGAGTCGTTGGTATGGAGCGTGGAGAACACCATGTGGCCGGTGAGGGCCGCGTTGATCGCGATTTCGGCGGTCTCCAGATCTCGGATTTCCCCGATCATCACGATGTTCGGCGCCTGACGGAGCATCGCGCGGAGGGCGGCCGCAAAGGTCATGCCGACGTCGCGCTTCACCTGCACCTGGTTGATGCCGGCCATCTGGTATTCGACCGGGTCCTCGACGGTGATGATCTTGCGGTCGGGCTTGTTGATGTAGTTCAGCGCCGAATAAAGCGTGGTCGACTTGCCGGAACCAGTCGGGCCGGTGACCAGGAAGACGCCGTCGGAACCGGAGATGAGGCCTTGGAACTTGGCTTGGTCGTCGGCGAAGAAACCCAGTTCGGGCAGGCCTAGCTTAAGGCCTTCCTTATCGAGGATTCGCATGACGATCGATTCGCCATAGACGGTGGGGAGCACCGAGACGCGCAAGTCGATGTCGCGGCCGCCGGTGCGGGCCTGGATGCGTCCGTCCTGCGGGATGCGCTTCTCGGCGAGGGAGACTTCCGCCATCAGCTTGAGGCGGGAAATGATCGAGGGCTGCAGGCGCTTGGGCGGGCCTTTCATCTCCTGCAGCACGCCGTCGATACGGAAACGCACGCGGAAACGCTTCTCGAGGGGCTCGAGATGGATGTCCGAAGCCTTGCGGCGGATGGCGTCGACGATGAGCGAGTTGACGTAACGGATGATCGGCGCGTCGTCTTCCTTGACGTCGCCGCCTTGGGG
>JAUMEU010000017.1:0-7500 GCA_032120295.1 Opitutales bacterium
TGGGAAGCCCATCAAGTCTACGGCGACATCCAGGTGGTCTACCAAGGCCTCGAACTCTGCGGCCACACGGACCAAACGACGCTGGTCGTCACCAAGCCGTATAGCGCCGAGAAGGACGTCGAAAAATACGCCGCGCCAAAGGCCCCTTCCGCGCTCCTGACCCTCGGCCAGGGCAACTTTGCTGTCTTCCACCCGCAGGATGGCCACCAGCCCGGCGTCCAGATCGGGGCCCCGGCCGAAATCCTGAAGGTGGTCATCAAGTTCCGGCTCAAGGCCTGAGCGGCTTGCAACTTCGTCAGCTTGGTGGTGTCCTATGGTCAACCCCATGCGTCCCCTGCTCGCCAGCCTGCTCCTCGCCCTCACCTGCGCCCTCGGCTCCGCCCAGGACGTCACCCGCGTCTCCGACGTCATCTACGCCAAGCACGACGGCGTGGCGTTGACGATGGACGTCTTCACGCCAGCCCAGCCCAACGGCGCGGCGGTCATCAAGATCGTCAGCGGCGGCTGGAACTCCAACCATAACGGCATCAGCGACGGTGGCTGGCCGAAGCATGGTTTCACGACGTTCGTCGTCGTCCACGGCACGCAACCGCGCTTCCACGTCCATGAGATCGTCGCCGACCTGCAGCGCTCCGTCCGTTTCGTCCGGGCGAACGCCGCCAAGTTCGGCATCGACCCGAATAAGATCGGCGTCACCGGCAGCAGCGCCGGCGGCCACCTCAGCCTGATGCTCGGCACCCGTGTCCTGCCGGCCAACCCGAAGTCCAAGGATCCGGTCGAACACGTGAGCTCGGCGGTCAACGCCGTCGCCTGCTATTACCCGCCGGTGGACTTCCTCAGCTGGGCCAAGGAAGGCGACAGCAAGGAAGGTATCGGGCCGCTCACGACCCGCGCTCCCGCCTTCGGGCCGATCGTGACCACCGCCGAAGGACGCGAACGCGCCGGCCGGGAACTTTCGCCCCTCTACGGCATCAGCGCCCAGACGCCCCCGACCTTCATCGTCCAAGGCGACGCGGACCCGCTTGTCCCTGACTCCCAGGCCCGCCGCTACCACGCCCGCGCCAAGGAAGTCGGCTCCCAGAGCGAGGTCCTCATCCGCCTCGGCGCCGCCCACGGCGGCTGGGTCGAGATGGCCGACGATAACGTCCGCATGGCCGAATGGTTCAGCCTGCACCTGCTCGGCCAGCAGCCGGCCAAGCCCTTCACGTACGACGTGCATGCCCTGCCCAGCACGCCGGCGCCCAAGAAGGCCAAGAAGTAAGCCAGCCGGAGATTTACGCTGGCAGGCAGGCCCGGCCGTTTCCATAAATACGGCATGGCTTCGCCTTGCCGGCTCATCCTCGCCCTCGACGTAGAGACCAAGGAGGAAGCCTTGGCGCTCGCCCGCCCCCTCTCCGGCAATCTGGCCTGGGTGAAGCTCGGCCTCCAGCTCTTCACCCGCCACGGTCCGGGTATCGTCGACGAGTTCCACGCCCTCGGCTTCAAGGTCTTCCTCGACCTAAAGTTCCACGACATCCCGAACACCGTCGCGTCCGCCATCAAAAGCCTCAAGGGCCGCCCCTGCTCGCTCCTGACGATCCACGCCTGCGGTGGCCCCGAGATGATCGCCCGCGCCGCCGATGCCGCCAAGTCCGCCCTGCCCGAATGCACGGTGCTCGGCGTGACGGTGCTCACGTCCATGGATCAGGCCCAGCTTGCCGCCACGGGCGTCACCCGTACGCCGGAAGAACAGGTCCGCCTGCTCGGCCGCATGGCCATCAACTCCGGCATCGGCGGACTCGTCTGCTCGCCGCTCGAACTTCCCGTCCTTCGCGCTGACCTCGGCACGGGTCCGACGCTCGTGACGCCGGGCATCCGCTACCCTGACGCCGCCGGTGACGACCAGAACCGCGTCATGACCCCCGCCCAGGCCGCCGCCGCGGGCGCGAGCTTCATCGTGGTGGGCCGTCCGATCCTCAAGGCCAAGGATCCCGCGGCCGAGACGCTCCGCATCCGCCGCGACATCGGCGAGACCGCATGAGCGCCGGCGACGACATCCTCATCCTTCTCGCCGCGGGTTCCGCCCGGCGCATGCAGTCCGTCGTCGACGACAAGATCACCGCGCCTCTCGCCGGCAAGCCGGTCTTCGTCCACTCGCTCCAGTCCTTCCTGAGCACGGGCCTGATCGGCCGGGTGGTCATCACTTATCGCGACGAAGCCCAGCTCGCCAAACTGCGTTCCCTGCTGGCCGCGCACCTGCCTTCGGCCTCGGCGATCGACTTCGTGCCCGGCGGCGAATCCCGCCAAGACTCGGTCCTCGCGGCCCTCAATACCTGCGAAGGCCACGCCGGCTTGGTCCACATCCACGACGGCGCCCGCCCGCTGGTCGCCGCCGAAGCCATCCGCAAGGTGCGCGCCAAGGCCTTCGAGACCGGCGCCGCCATCCTGGCCGGCCGCGCCGCCGATACCGTCAAGATCGCCAAGGCGGATTCCACTTCGGTCGAGACTTCCCCGGACCGCGGACTGGTCTGGACGGCCGAGACCCCGCAGGTCTTCCGCACGGCCATCGTGCTCAAGGCCTACCGCAAGGTCGCCGAGTTGCAGCGCAAGGTCACGGACGACAGTTCCGCCGTGGAGTTCGTCGGCCAAGACGTATCCTTGGTCGAGAACCCCTCGGTGAACCTGAAACTGACGCGCCCGGCGGACTTCGTCCTGGCGGAGGCGATCCTGAAGACGCGCTGAGTGCTCAGTAACCGGACTGGCGGAGCGCGGCGTCCAGCTTGACCTGGAAGTCGGTGATGTCCTGCGGCGTCGGGCGATATCCCGGGGTGCGCGCGGCCATCCCCGGACGGCCCTGATGGTCGATATACCAATCGGCCTTTTCGCCGTCGGAGAAAGTGACGTGTCCGCTGACCATCGCGTGCGGCTGGGCGATCGTATCGACCTCGACCGTGACGGCGCCGGCACCTTGGGCGGTCGGAGCATCAGGGGCGGCAGCCTCGGCCGCGGGTTCTTCAACGACGGGCTCTTCCAACTTCTTGGGCTCCTCCTTCTCGACCAGGGCGAGATTCAGGTCGTCGACGAGGAAACGGACATCCATGTAGGTCATGGCAACCTCAAGCTGAGAGGAAAGGCGCTCCTGGATCTGCGAAAGCGTCGCGCCTTCGGCCACCCAGGCGGAGACCTTGGTGATCTGTTCGGGAGTCAGTTTGGCCATAGGAGGCCAAAGTGCGGGAACCTTCGGCGATTTTCAAGCGTGCCGTCGCTTAATCGTTTGAAAACATCTCCCCTGCCTCCAACTTTACCCCTATGCAGCCCGACCTCCGTTGGCAGAAGTGCGGCGAGTTCGCCGATATCGTCTATGAGAAGACTGACGGTATCGCGCGCGTGACCATCAACCGGCCGCACCGCCGCAATGCCTTCACGCCCGACACCGTGGCCGAACTGCTCAAGGCCTTCAGCGACGCCCGCGACGACGCGACCATCGGCGTGGTGCTCCTGCGCGGCGCCAACCCACAGCACGACGGCAAGTTCGCCTTCTGCGCCGGCGGCGACCAGAAGATCCGCGGCGACAAGAAGGGCGGCTACATGGGCAAAGACGGCGTCCCCCGCCTCAACGTCCTCGACCTGCAGCGTCTCATCCGCTCGATGCCTAAGGTCGTCATCGCCCTCGTGGCCGGCTTCGCCATCGGCGGCGGCCACGTCCTCCACGTCATCTGCGACCTCACCCTCGCCGCCGACAACGCGGTCTTCGGCCAGACCGGCCCGAAAGTCGGCAGCTTCGACGGCGGCTTCGGCGCCTCCTACCTCGCCCGTATCGTCGGCCAGAAGAAGGCCCGTGAGATCTGGTATCTCTGCCGCCAATACGACGCGAAGCAGGCCCTTGAGATGGGCCTCGTCAACACGGTCGTGCCTTACGAGCAGCTCGACGCCGAGGGCGTGAAGTGGGCGCAGGAGATCCTCACCAAGAGCCCGCTCGCCATCCGCTGCCTGAAGTCAGCCTTCAACGCCGAACTCGACGGCCAAGCCGGCATCCAGGAACTCTCCGGCAACGCCACCCTGCTCTATTATCTTTCGGAAGAGGGCGACGAAGGTCGCGCCGCTTGGAACGAGAAACGCGCTCCGAACTTCCGGAAATTCCCGTGGCTCCCGTAAACCCGGTCCGCGTCACCGAACGCGCCCAGAAACTCGCCACGGAAATCCTCCGCCCGGGGGACATCGCCGTGGACGGCACCGCCGGCAAAGGACGCGACACCGCCTGCCTCGCCCAGGCCGTCGGCCCCTCGGGCCACGTCCACGCCTTCGACATCCAACCGGAAGCCGTCGCCTCGACCCGCAATCTCCTTGAGGTCGCCGGCCTGCTGGACCGCGTGTCCGTCCACCTGCGCAGTCACGCCGAACTCGCCGCGGTGCTCACGCCCGCGCAACAAGGCAAGGTCGGCGTCGCGGTCTTCAACCTGGGTTATCTGCCCGGAGGCAACCCCGACATCATCACCCGCCCCGATTCCACGCAAGTGGCGCTGGACGCCGCCTTCGCCGCGCTGCGCCCCGGCGGTCGGCTCATCTGCGTGGCTTACACGGGACATCCCGGCGGCCCCGAGGAATCGGATATCGTGCTGAAGTTCGCCGAAGCCCATGCCGCCGCCGGCCGGCACGTCGAGAAGATCGGCTATTACCCGACCCCGGGTAAGCCCTGGATTCTGGTGGTGAATAAGCCCGCGGCTTGAGCCCGCCCGTGCTCGGCTGAGGCGTTGAGTTCAGGTGATCGTCCCTAATCGGACAGGCTTGTCGCACAGGTCCGGCATGTCTGGCTGAAGGGATGAAACCGACATTTGACCTGTGGTCACAAAAGGACTACATTGACCGCATGAACAAATCCGCCCTCGTCCGTGCCCGCATCGAACCTGCGCTCAAGCGTAAGGCCGAGAAGGTCCTCGCCGAGCTCGGCTTGAACGCCTCGGACGCGATCCACCTCCTATACCGTCAGGTCGCCCTGCACCAAGCCCTGCCCTTTCCGCTGCACACGCCGAACGCCGCCACCGCCCAGACCCTCCAAGCCGCCCGGAAGGGCCAGGGTACGCGTCGTTATCGTAACAAGGAAGAGCTGTTCAAAGACCTCGGTCTGTGATCAGGATCTCCTCCGGGAAACGCTTCCGGAAAGACGTGGAGGTGATGCGGAGGCGGGGTAAGGACCTCAGGAAGCTTCGTCGCTGGGTGGAGTTGCTGATCAAGGGCGAACCACTCTGCCCCCGTCCTATCGTGACCACCCCCTGAGAGGAACGTTTCAGGATGCCCGGGACTCCCACCTGGAACCCGACTGGCTGGTCATCTATGTCCGTGACCCCAAGACCGACGAAATCCAGCTGATCCGGACCGGCACCCATCAGAACCTGTTCGATTAGTCCCCCTTTCGGCTCCCTTACTTGCCTTCCCGCGAGTTAGGAATAACCAAGGGACATGAGCGCCCCGCGAAAAGTCATCCTGACCGGCGCCACGGGATTGGTAGGAAAAGCCGTCGGCCGTCAGCTCGCCTCGCTCGGCTACGCGGTCGTTCCTTTCCGTTCTCGTCACGATGGCGCCGGCGGCATGAACCATCTGACCGGTCGTATCGACCGTGACGTGCTCGAAGGCGCCTTCGCGGTGATCCATCTCGCCGGCGAGCCCATCTCGCAACGCTGGTCGGCCGCCGCCAAGGAGCGCATCCTGACCAGCCGCCGTGACGGCACGCGGCTCCTGGCCGAGGCCTTGGCCGGACTAAAATCCCAGCCCGAGCTCTTCCTCTCGATGTCCGGCGTCGGCCGTTACGGGATCCGTCGTACCGAGACACTCACGGAAGCCTCCACCGTCTCGACGGAGGGCTTCCTCGGCGAAGTCTCCGCCGCCTGGGAACAGGCGACCGAACCCGCCCGCGCGGCCGGCATCCGGACGACTTGGCTACGTACCGGGGTCGTGCTCGCGGCATCGAGCGGCGCCCTGCGCCTGATGTTGCCGGCCTTCCGCTGCGGACTGGGCGGCCCTATCGGACACGGACGTCAGCAGATGAGCTGGATCCGACTCGGCGACTTGGTCCGGCTGATCGTCTGGTGCCTGAAGCAGCCCACCCTCCCGCCGGCCCTCAATGCCGTCGCCCCGGAGCCCTGTTCGCAGGCCGACTTCGCGCGCGCCCTCGGCAAGACCCTCAACCGACCCGCCTTCCTCCCCGCCCCCGCCTGGGCCGTCCGCCTGCTCTTCGGCCAGATGGGCGACGAGACCGTCCTCGGCGACCTGCGCGTGACCCCTGCCGCCGCCTTGGCCGCGGGTTTCCGCTTCGAAACACCCGACCTGCCCGCGGCCCTCGCGCGGGCGCTCGGTGAATGATTTGAGATTGAAGGAGGCGACGCCGACGAAGATTGTGCCGGCCATGGTCCGCGCTGCTTTCGTCCTCTCTTTCCTCCTGCTCGTCGGCTGCGAAGACGGCTCGCGGGCCGACTCCCGCACCCTCGACGTCGACGACCCGGAATTCCGCCAGGGCCAGACGTTCCACAAGCAAGGCGAAGTCCGTAAGGCCCTCGAGTGCTTCCTCAAGGTCATCGACAATCGCAAGGGAGCCGCCGAGTCCCACCTCGAGGCCGGCCGCATGTACCTCGAACTCCAGGATCCGCTGCCCGCGATCTACCACTTCAACCAGTACATCCGGATGAAGCCGACTTCCGAGCAGTCGAACATCGTCCGCCAGATGGTGAAGACCGCCGAGAAGCAGTTCATGCAGCAGCTGCCCGGCCGGCCGATGGAACCCGACGCCCTCGGCGGCACCGACCTCAACGCGCGCCTGCGCTCTCTCCAGTTCGAGAACGAGAAGCTCAAGCGCGAGCTCGCCGACGCCAATCGGACCTCTAAGGCGCTCACCCTTCCGCCCAAGACGACCGGCCCTGCCGCCGACAAGCCCGTGCCCGCCGCCGACGGCACGCCGGGGCGCTTCCGCCAGTACACGATCGCGAAAGGCGACAGCCTCTCAAGCATCGCCCGCAAGATCTACGGCGACGCCGGCCCCGCGCGCATCTCGGCCATCTTCAACGCCAATCGCGACAAGATGACCTCGGTGAACAACCTCCCGAAGATCGGGTCGGTCATCCTCCTGCCGGAATAACCCATGCGCCTGACCCGCATCCGGGCGGCCGATTTCCGTAACCTCACTTTCGCCGACGTCGTCACGGACGCGCCGCGCGTCTTCCTGCTCGGCGATAACGGCCAGGGCAAGACCAACCTCCTCGAGGCCGCCGCCCTGGTGTCCTCTTTCCGCTCCTTCCGCACGACCGACATCTCGCCGCTGATCCGCGGTGGCTGCGCCGAGGCCCGCCTGCGCTTGGACGTCCGGCTCTCGCCGACCGAGCACGCCGAAATCGAACTCCGTCTGACCAAAGGTTCGCGCAAGGCCCTGCTCAACGGCACGCCCATCGCTTCGGTCGCCCAGCACCTCGGCCAGTTTCCCACCATCGTCTTCTGCTCCGACGACCTCCGCCTCGTCCGCGGTTCGCCTGCGAA
>JAUMEU010000018.1:0-1510 GCA_032120295.1 Opitutales bacterium
TTCAGCGTATACCAACCTTCGCTGTGCCAGAGGGCATCCCCGGACTTGGCCTTGATGTCGCCGAGCACGAGATGGTGGACATGGCCGCGGACGAGCCCATCGACGACGAGGCGCACCTTGAGTCCGTCGGCCGACACGGTGGCCGACTTGACGGTCGGGGTGGCCTGGTCGACCTCGGGGCTGCCGTAGCTCGACTGGTAGATATAGGTGAACGCATCCATGGTGTAGTTCTTCACGTCGGCGGCCGCGGCGGCCTCCACGGGGTGCGTGAACGTCACTTCGAAACCATCATGGCGGGCGGAGATGTCATGCATCTCGAAGGGCACCTTGCCCTTGAAGCGCACGCGCTCGAAGGTGAAAGTCTTCGAGCCGCGCGAACCCCAACCCCGATTGGAACCGCCGATGAAGAGCGTGCCGTCTTCCTGGTCCATGCGGACCGGGATCAGGCCGGCTTCGAAGCCGCCGAGGAAGTGGAAGACCGCACCCTGATAGAGGCCGTTCACCATCTCGAGGTTGACGCGCTGGACCTGCGAGGCGGTCTGCTCGCCGACGAGCAGCTGGCCTTCCCACGGACCGAACTTGCCCTTGGCCATATCGCAGGCGATGCCGGAAGGAGAGTTGCCGACCTTGCCGTGCGGTAAGATCACGGCCGGGGGCACGAACTCAGGGTACTTGAGGCGCTCGGTGAGGATACGCGAACCGCTGGTCGGCTCGGGCGGCGCGGGGAAGTTCGCGAGGGCGGCAGACTTGTTGCCGGTGGGGTTACCCTGGAAAGATCCGGCGCGCAGCCACTTGAGCGAAGAGGAGCCGTTCCAGACGCCCTGGTTGTCGGTGTAGAAGAAGTCACCCTTGTCGTTGTGGCCGATACCGCCCGGCGAACGGATGCCCGAGGCGACGGGGATGAACTTACCATCGGGCGTGATCTTGGCCGCCCAGCCGCGCCACGGAGCGTGCGCGTGGAAAGAACCCGTCAGGCAGAGGACCATCCAGACGTCGCCGTTCTTGTCCGGATCCGAACCGAAGGCGTATTCATGGTAGTCGCCGCTGATGCCCCACTTGGAGCAGATGGTGTCGAAGCTGTCCGCGCGGCCGTCGCCGTCCTTGTCCGTCAGGCGGGTGTGCTCCGGACGCTGGGTGGCGAAGAGCGAGCCGTCTTTAAAGAACATGCCGAGGGGCTCGTGCAGGTTGGAGGCGAACTTGGTCCACTTGACCTTGGAGACGTCGGCATCGTAGGCGCCTTCGGCGACCCAGACGTCACCGCGGCGGGTGCCGATGGCGACCTTCTTGCCCGGGAGGAGCGCGATCGAGGAGACCTCGCAGACCTCGCCGGCCGGCGTAGGGATCTCGACGCGTTCGTAGAATTCAGGCTGGCGGGTCTCGGCGGCGCGGACCGCGTCGACGGTCGCGAGCTTGCCGGAGTTGGGGGCCTTGGCCTTAGCGGCGGGTGCGGCGTGCGCAAGGCCGGCGGCGGCGAGGAAGAGGAAGAAGTTTTTCATGTGATGAGTTTCCG
>JAUMEU010000019.1:0-2201 GCA_032120295.1 Opitutales bacterium
CCCGCCGTCGCCTGTTCATCCGCAGCCGCGTGGTCGAATCGATCCGCCGCTTCCTCTGGAGCCGCCAGTTCACCGAAGTCGAGACCCCGGCCCTGCACGCCATCGCCGGCGGCGCCGCGGCCCGTCCGTTCGAGACGCACTCCAACGCCCTCGACTGCGACTTCTACCTGCGCATCGCCCTCGAGCTGCACCTCAAGCGCTGCCTCGTCGGCGGCATGGACCGCGTCTTCGAGATCGGCCGCGTCTTCCGCAACGAAGGCGTCTCGGTCAAGCACAGCCCGGAATTCACGATGCTCGAGGCCTACCAGGCCTATACCGACTACCGCGGCATGATGGAACTCGTCCGCTCGATGATCCAGAAGGTCTGCGCCGAAGTCCTCGGCACGACCAGCGTCATCCGTCCGGACGGCGTGGCGATCGAGCTCGGCGGCGAATGGCGCGAAGCGAAGTACAAGGACCTCATCCTCGAGCGTACGGGCGACCCGCAGTGGTTCGCGCGCACGAAGGAGGAGAAGATCGCCGCGTGCAAGGCCCTCGGCCTCCATGAGCCGCGCGCCGACTGGGAAGATTTCGAGGTCACCAACGAGGTCTTCGGCAAGCTCATCGAGCCGGGCCTCATCCAGCCGACCTTCGTCACGCACATCCCCAAGGAACTCTGCCCGCTCGCCAAGGTCACCGTCGGCGACGATTCGACCATCGACGTCTTCGAGCTCTGCATCAACGGCCAGGAGATCGCTCCGGCCTACTCCGAGCAGAACGACCCCGGCGTGCAGCGTAAGATGCTGGAGATCCAGGCCGGCGCCGAGACCCAGAAGATCGACGAAGATTTCCTCCTCGCGCTCGAGCACGGCATGCCCCCCGCGGGCGGCCTCGGCATCGGCATCGACCGCCTGGTGATCCTGCTGACCGGCGCGGCCAACATCCGCGACGTCATCCTGTTCCCGACGCTCGCGCCCGAAGCGCAGGCCTGAGTCCTTTCCCTTGCCCTGGTTCCTCCATCTCGCCCTCCGCCAGCTCTTTCCTCCAGGTAAGCGCTTCCCGGCGTTCGCGACGGTGTCGATCCTGGGCGTAGGCCTCGGCGTGGCCTCGTTGCTCGTCGTGCAGACGGTGATGAACGGCTTCGGCGAGGAGCACCGCCTCCGCATCCGCGAATCCTTCGGCGACTGCCAGGTCACCGGCGCCGCGATGCTCGAGAATCCTGAGGTGCTCGTGAAGCAGTTGACCGCCCGGCCGGAAGTCGCTTCCGCCGCGCTCTATGCCGAAGGCCCTGCGCTCGCGCGCCAAGGCGACTTCTCCGGCATCGCCCAGGTCCGCGGCATCGATCCCACCGATCCCAATCAGCCCGCTCGCAAGTACGTGCATGGCGGCACGTTCGATGACCTCGATGACGGCCGCATCATCTTGGGCGTCGGCCTCGCCCGCGCCCTCCGCGTCCGCGTCGGCGACCGCCTCGAGATCTGGTCGCCCGCGATGGCCGAGCGCGCCGAGAAGGGCAAGGCCCCGCTGCCGGCCGAATTCGAGGTCAGCGCGGTGATCCTCACGGGCTTCGCCGAAGTCGACAACGCCGCCGCCCTCATCCCGCTTCGCCGCTTCCGCGAACTCTGGAACCTCGGGCCGCGCGCCCACGGGCTGACGCTCCGCCTCAAGGAGCCGGCCCGCGCCGTCGAGACGGCCGGTCTCCTTACGGCCAGCCAGCCCGGCCTGCGCTTCCGTCCGTGGCAGGACATCAAGAAGGACTTCCTCGAGGCCATCCGCTTCGAGAAGACGATGCTCTTCTTCCTGATGTTCATCATCACGCTCGTCGCCTCGTTCTCGATCGGCAGCACGCTCTTCTCGGCCGTCATCCGCCGCTCCCGCGAGGTCGGCGTGCTCGCCTCGCTCGGCGCCGCGCGCTGGCAGGTGGTCGCGCTCTTCGGTCTGCAGGGACTGCTCATCGGCGCGCTGGGCACGTTCCTCGGCTTCGTGCTCACGTGGACGATCCTAGCCTTCCGCGACGGCATCCTGCGCGGCATCAACGCCTGCTTCGGCGACGGCGACATGATGGCCAACATCTACCAGTTCTCGAAGGTGCCGTTGCATTACGACGCATCCGATTTCGTCATCGCCGCGGCCTTCACGCTCCTGACCACGGCCATCGCCGGCCTGGTGCCCGCGCTCTGGGCCGCCGGTCGCAAACCCTCGGAGGCCATGCGCGATGCCTG
>JAUMEU010000020.1:0-4357 GCA_032120295.1 Opitutales bacterium
CTGATGGTCATCGTCGGCCCCTGCTCCGTCCATGACACCCGGGCCGCCCTCGAGTATGCCGCTTTGTTGAAGAAGGAGGCGCAGAAGCATGCCGCCGAACTGCTGGTCGTCATGCGCGTCTATTTCGAGAAACCCCGCACGACGGTCGGTTGGAAGGGGCTCATCAACGATCCGCAGGTGGACGGTTCCTTCCGCATCAACGAAGGACTGCGCCTCGCCCGCGGTCTCCTCGCGCAGATCGCCGAAGCCGGCCTGCCCGCCGCCACCGAATTCCTCGACCCGATCACGCCGCAGTATGTGGCCGACCTCGTCGCTTACGGCGCCATCGGCGCGCGCACCACGGAAAGCCAGATCCATCGCGAGCTGGCCTCTGGTCTGTCGATGCCCGTCGGCTTCAAGAACGGCACCGACGGCTCGGTCCAGGTCGCCGTCGACGCCTGTCTCTCGGCTCGCTCCTCGCATTGGTTCCCCTCCGTCACCAAGGCCGGCGTCGTCGCCATCTTCCAGACCTCAGGCAACCCGGACGCCCACGTGATCCTGCGCGGCGGTTCGCGCACCGGACCCAATTACGGCGCCGAGTTCGTGACCGACGCCGCCGCCCGCATCCAGAAGGCCGGTCTCTCGACGCGCCTCGTCATCGATTGCTCGCACGGCAACAGCTCCAAGGACCATCGCCGTCAGCCGGTCGTCGCCGCCGACATCGCCGCGCAGGTCGCCGCGGGTTCGCGCGTCGTCGCCGGCGTGATGATCGAAAGCCATCTCGCCGAAGGGCGTCAGGATTGGAAGGGCAAGGAGGCTTCGGCCTACGGCTGCAGCATCACCGACGCCTGCATCTCCTTCGAGCAGACCGTGCCCGTCCTCGACGGTCTCGCCGCCGCGGTCCGCGCCCGTCGCGCCCTCCCCGCTTCCTGATTTCCGCCATGAACTCCGTACTCAAGCTCATCCTCGACGGCGAAGCCCTCGATACCGCGCAGATCGGCCGGATCCTCGGCCTCGGCGCCGAAGCCGTGGACCGCGAGCTGGCGGCCCTGCGTCAGCAGGGCGTCCTCCTGGGGATGCGTCCCGTGCTCAATCCGGGCTTCGAGTCGGAGCATCGCGTCCGCGCCGTGATTGAGATCAAGGTGCGCACCGAAGGCGTCGGCGGTTTCGACGCCATCGCCGAGCGCATCTCCGCCTTCGAGCAGGTCGAGAGCTGCTACCTGATGTCGGGCGGCTACGACCTGTTGGTCGTCGTCACCGCGGACAACCTCTATAAGGTCGCCGGCTTCGTCCATGAGCGCCTGGCCCGCATCGACGGCGTCCAGGGCACGTCCACCCACTTCTTCCTCCGTGCTTATAAGAAGGATGGCTTCGTCGTCACCGACGCCGGCGCCGGCCGCGATCGTCCCTCGGTCAGCCCCTGAACCCCGCCTGACCATGGATTCCTCCGGACGTTTCGTGGCGCGGCATGTCGCGACCTTGCCCAAGTCGGGCATCCGCGACTTCTTCGCCATCGTCTCCAAGATGAAGGACGCGGTGTCGCTCGGCATCGGCGAGCCGGACTTCGTCACGCCTTATCATATCCGCGAGGCCGCGATCGCTTCCCTCGAGAAGGGCCGGACGTCCTATACCGATAACCGCGGCACCCAGCAGTTCCGCGAGGAGGTCTCCCGCTACGTCGCCCGTCATTACGGCCCGGAATATGACCCCGAGACCGAGATCCTCGGTACCATCGGTGTCTCCGAGGCGCTCGACATCCTCCTGCGTGCGGTGCTGAACCCTGGCGACAAGGTGCTCTACCACGAACCCTGTTACGTGAGCTACGCCCCGAGCGTCGCGCTCTGCCACGCCGAGGCCATCCCGATCCGCACCCTCTCCGCCGACCAGTTCGCGCTCGACCCGGCGGCCCTGCGCGCCGCCTGGCAGCCGGGGTGCAAGCTGCTCATCCTCAACTTCCCGACCAATCCGACCGGCGGCACCGCCGACCGCGCCAAGCTCGAGGCCATCGCCAAGTTCGCCATCGAGAAGGACCTGCTGGTCGCCTCCGACGAGATCTACTCCGAGCTCACCTTCGAAGGCGACCACGTCTCGATCGCCTCGCTCCCGGGCATGCGCGAGCGCACGGTCTTCCTGCACGGTTTCTCGAAGGCTTTCGCGATGACCGGCTTCCGCATCGGCTACGCCTGCGGACCGGCCGCCGTCATCGATGGGATGCTCAAGGTCCACCAATACGGCATCATGTGCGCCCCGATCATGAGCCAGGAGGCCGCCGTCGAGGCGCTCCGCAACGGCCGTGATTCGATGCTGCACATGCGCGAGAAGTACCGCGAGCGCCGTGACTTCATCGTCCGCCGTTTCAATGAACTCGGCCTGAAGTGTCATCTCCCGCGCGGGGCTTTCTATGCTTTCCCGGACATCACCTCGACGGGCATGGACTCCATGACCTTCGCCCAGAAGCTGCTCGAGCAGCAGAAGGTCGCCATGGTCCCGGGCACCGCCTTCGGCGCGGCCGGCGCCGGTTTCTGCCGCGCCTCGTTCTCGACCAGCTACGAACGCATCCATGAGGCCGGCGAGCGGATCGCCCGCTTCCTGGACAGCCTCCCGCGTCGCTGAGCATCCTTGCTTGCTAGGCGGGCGGGTAGCCCTGACTGTCCCTCCATGGAACGGAACACTGAACTTTCCCGCGCGGTCGCCATCGTGGGCCGTCCCAACGTCGGGAAGAGCCGCCTTTTCAACCGTCTGGTCGGCCGGCGCATCTCGATCGTGCACGATCAGCCCGGCGTCACGCGCGATCTCATCACGGCCGACGTCTTCGAAGGCCGTTACACCTTGATGGATACGGGCGGCATCGGCTTGTATCGCGCCGAGCTGACGCCGAAGGTCGTCGCCGACGCCGTCGAAGAGCAGGTGGACTTCGCCCTGGCCGCCGCCTCGCTCGTGTTGCTCGTCGTCGACGCCTTCGAGGGTTGCGCGGCGCTCGACCTCGAGGTCTCCGTCAAGCTCCGTCAGGCCGGTAAGAAGGTGATCGTCGTGGCCAACAAGGCCGACACCGAAGAGCGCGACGGGCTGATGTCCGAGTTCTTCGCCCTCGGTTTCGGCGAACCTCTCCTGATCTCCGCCGAACACGGCCGCGGCATCCCGCAACTGCAGGCGCTCATCATCAAGCAGCTCGGCCCTGAGCCCGAGGCGCCCCGCGAAGAAGGCCCGCGTCCGATCCGGCTGGCCCTCGCCGGCCGTCCGAACGTCGGCAAGAGCTCGCTGGGCAACCGCCTGCTCGGTGGTTCGCGCCTCATCGTCAGCGAGGTCGCCGGCACCACGCGCGACCCCGTCCGCGCCCGTCTTTCCCGCACCAAGGCTGACGGCTCCCAGGCCAAGTTCTCCCTCGTCGACACCGCCGGCCGCCGCACCGCCAACAAGCGCGACACGCTGGACTTCTTCTCGCAGAGCCGCGCCGACGAGATCCTCGCCGAGACGGACGTGGTCTTCCTCGTGCTCGACGCCGGCCAGGGCGTGACCCGCATCGACAAGCAGCTCGCCGGCGAACTCGCCTTGCTGGGTTGCGGCATCGTGCTGGTGGTCAACAAGTGGGACCTTGCGAAGAAGGCTTTCCGCGAGAAGAACATCGACGGCTTCGAGGACGAGGAAGAGTTCCGCGCGAAGTTCCGTTCGGCCATCCGTCGCGAACTCTTCTTCCTCCCGGATCCGCCCATCCTCTTCGTGTCCGCCCAGACCGGCCTCCGCGCCGAGGACATGCTGGACGCCGCCGAAGGCGTCTTCGTCCGCGCCGGCACGGCGATCTCCACCGGCCGCCTCAACCGCGTCATCCAGGACCTGATGATCAAGCGCCCGCCCCGCATGGTCTCGGGCAAGCGCTTCAAGTGCTACTATGTGACGCAGGTCTCCAGGCGTCCCATCCGTTTCCGGCTCTTCTGCAACTCGGAGGAACGCCTCGAAGACGCCTACCAGCGCTTTCTGGTCAAGGGCGTGCACGAGAGCTTCGACCTCGCCGGCGTCCCGCTCTTCCTGGACATCGTCGGCAAGCCCAAGCAGACTGGCCGTCGTCAAGGCGGTCCCGGCGCCATGGCCGGAGCGATGTCGGCCGAGGAAGGCGAGGCCCGCAAGCCGGCCGCGAAGGTCGCCGGTAAAGCCGTCGTCTCGGCCGCGCCGAAGAAGGCCATCGGTCCCTCGGGTCCGCGCCTCGGCAAGTCCAAGAACCCGCGCAACAAGGTCGGCCCGGTCCGCAAGAAATCCTACACCCGCTGGGATAAGCCGCGTTCGCTGAAAGGCCGCGCCGCGCGCCAGGCCCGCAAGTAAAGCATGCCGCGGAGACTGGTCCTGCTCGGTTCGGATGAGATCGCGCTCCCGGCGTTCGCCGCGG
>JAUMEU010000021.1:0-2074 GCA_032120295.1 Opitutales bacterium
ATGCGCCTGCGCGTCAAGCTCATCAATGACACGATCAAGCTCGAGCAGAAGCTCACCGTTGAAGACGTGGATGAGCAGCTCAGCGAGCTGCGCAACCAGGCCATGATCGAAGGCCGCGACATCCATCCTTTCGAAGAGATCACCGATATCCTGGAATTCGTGCCGCAGGGTCACGAAGTCCCGGGCGACGACGATGATGACGATAAGCCGGCCCGTCCGCAGGCCGCCGCGGAAGATATCGCCGACCTTCCCGACGTCGAGGAGGTCGACAAGGACATGGAGAAGAACCTCCGCTGGGACGACGAGGAAGAGCCGGCCGAAGAAGGTGCCGGCGAATCCGAAGGCGGCGAATCTGAAGGCGGCGGTAAGGCTTCCGGCAAGTCCGGTCGCCGGCGCTGAGTCGACGGCTTACTTGCCTGACTTGTCCGTGGCCTGCGGCTCGAAGAGCCACATGCGCCGGGAAGCCATGTCCACCGCGATGGGGTGGGCGCGCAGGAAGTCGTCGCCGAGGAGGTTGTGCTCCTCGTCCCGGATGAACTCGACGCCCGTCAGCGGGGCTCCGCCGATGCGTAGCGACTTGATCTTACAGACCTGCACGCGCGTCAGCGAGGTGCCGCGTACGGTGGCCACGGGCAGGAAGCCGCGGAACTCGGTCTCGCCGCGGAACTTCAGCGAGCTCATGTAGGACTTCGAGGCGCCGGAATCGACGATCATGGGCACCTTGACGCCTTCGACCTCGATGTTCACGCCGCAGTGACCGCCGCGGCTGTAGATGGGGACTTCGTGGGCCGCAGAGGTGTCGGGGATCTTGCCGAGGATCATGACCTTGTTGCGCAGGTCCATGTAGAAGGGCCGCCCGAAGAGCAGGTCGGCGCCCATCAGTCCGTCGATGTCCATGCCGTCGAGCGGCATGATGGCCACGTGGAAATCGCGCCAGGTGACTTCGCCCGCCCGGAAGGACTCGACGAGGCCGTAGGTGGACTCCTTGCGGCCGGAGTTGCCCATGGAGGGCACGCTGAAGGCTTCGCTGACGCCGCAGCGCTCCGCCGCGCGCGGCGTGAGCACGGCCGTTCCCTGGCAGCCGGTGTCGACGCCGAGCAGGACGTTGACGCCGTTGATCTGCACGACGAGCGTCGGGATGGCTTTGATCCGCAGGCGATAGGTCGCGACGCCGCTCTCGGGGAATTCCTCCTTGGGCTTCTTGAGGTCCTGCGCCGCGAGCGAACAGGCAAGGCCGAGGCCGAGGCTGGCGAACAGGAGGCGTAGGGGCTTCATCGGTGGGCGAAAAGGCGCGGGCAACGCCGGGGTCACCCTAATTTGGACGGAAACCGCGGGAGGTCGACAAGGACCTGCGGATTTCTGGCTTAGGCCGCCCGCCGCCGCCAGAGGTAGGCCAAGGCGAAGCAGAGGCCGCCCACGCCGACGGCCCAGTCGCCATGGCGGACCCAGAAGGTCCCGGGCTGGCGGTCGCGCGGGATCCGGACCGGCGCGGCCAGACGGGCGCCCCGGAAATACACGCTGCCTTCCTCCAGGACGGGGAAGGCCCGGCCGAGGGGGTCGATGGTCCCGCTCCAGCCCGCGTTGCCGCAGCGGACGACAGGCAGCCCCGTGGCGGCGGCCAGGAGGACGGAGTGGGCCGCATGCTGATAGGCGCCGGCCTCGCGGCCGTACCAAGCGTCGTTGGTCACGACGATGAGCACGTCGGCGCCGGCGAGCGCGTGTTCGCGGGCGAGCTCCGGGAAGACGTCTTCGTAGCACACCAAGGCGCCGGCCATGAAGGTGCGGCCTTGGCGCGTGCTCAACGGCAGCAGGGCCGGGCCGGTCCCGGCCACGCAGTCGGTCTCGATCGGCACGACCTTACGCAGAGGCAGGAAGTCGGCGAAGGGCACATATTCGCCGAAGGGCACGAGATGGCGCTTCGCGTAGGCGGGCGGACGCACGCCTACGGACGTCACCACCGCGACGGCGTTGCCGTAGCCCGCGCCGCGTCGGTCGATGGCGCCGATGACGAGCGGGGTGTCGGTGACCGCGGACAGGGCCTTGAGTCGTTCGACGTACGCTTCGCTTTCCAAGG
>JAUMEU010000022.1:0-13552 GCA_032120295.1 Opitutales bacterium
TCGCGGATTTGGAGGCGGCGGATCATGCGGAAGGCCGGCTACCGAACAAAGCGGAACCGACGCGGACACAAGTAGAACCTGCGGCGACCGCGGATTCAAGGTCTCCGCTCATGCCCATCGATAATTCTGGGAGCACCACCCCGAAGCGGGCGGCGAGGGCGTCGCGGCAGAGACGGAGCTCGGCGAAGGTGCGGTCGGCGACCGCGGGATCGTCGGACAGCGGCGCGATGGCCATCAGGCCCTGCACGACGAGCGCGGGCTGGGCGAGGGCCGCCTCGAGGAGCCGCGGGGCGTCCGCGAGGTCGCAGCCGAACTTCGCCGGATCGTCGCCGGAGTTGACCTGGAGGAGGACCTCACGGCGCAGACCCATCTCGCCGGCCAGGCGACCCAGCCGGGTGGCGAGTTCAGGCGAGTCGACACTCTGGATGACATCGAAAGCCTGCAGGGCGTGCTTGGCCTTGTTGGACTGCAGATGGCCGATCAGTTCCCAGCGGAGGTCGGCCGGGGCCAGGGGGCGCTTCAGGGCGGCTTCCTGGACCCGATTCTCGCCGACGGCCCGGAGGCCGAAGCCGTAGGCCAGCAAAGCGGCCTCGACCGGGTGGGTCTTGGTCACCGGCAGGAGGCGGACGGAGGCCGGGTCGCGGCCGGACCGGGCACAAGCGGCCTGGATGCGGGCCAGCACCCCCTCGCAATGGGCCTTGAATTGGTCGGAGGTGACCATTGGCACCAGAGGGAGGGAGAACGGGCGGGGAGTCAACCAGCGGGGCTCCCTAGCCCGCCCGGGCGACTCCGCCTCAGGATAAGCACATCTACACTTGAAGGCCTTCGCCATTAGTTTTATTAATCATGCGGACTATCCTTCCATGCACATCGAGAACCTGAAGATCTTCCGCGACCTAGTGGACAACGAGAGCTTCTCCAAGGCCGCCAAGCTCAACGCCATCACCCAGTCGGCCGTCAGCCAGCAGCTGCGCTCGATGGAGAAACATTTCAACGTCCTGATCGTCGACCGCAGCCAGAAGCAGTTCCGGCTGACGCGCGAGGGCCGGAGCCTCTACGAGGCCGCCAAGGACATCTTGAATCGCTACGAGCAGGTCGGCAGCGAGATGCAGGAGATGCGCAAGGTCGTCAGCGGCACCGTCCATATCTCGACCATCGTCTCCATCGGCCTCCATGAGCTGCCGCCCCACGTGAAGTCGTTCATGCAGGAATTCCCGCACGTCAACGTGCGCGTCGAATACCGCCGCTCGAACCTCGTCTACGAGGACGTGATCTCCAACGCCGTGGACTTCGGTCTCGTGGCCTTTCCGCAGAAGACCCGTCAGGTCGAAATCATCCCGCTCATGGAAGACCAACTCGTGGCCATCTGCGCCCCGAAGCACAAGCTAGCCGCGAAGAAGGAAATCGACCTCGCCGACCTCCAGGGCGGGAAGTTCATCGGCTTCGACCAAGACATCCCGACGCGCAAGGCGCTCGACCAGTTCTTCCGCGAGCAGCGCATCGAGCTCGAGCCTTCGATGGAGTTCGACAACATCGAGACGCTCAAGCGCGCGGTGGAAGTAGACGCCGGCGTGGCGCTCGTCCCCGAGGGCACGATCCGGCAAGAAGTCGAGCAAGGCACGCTCGTCATGCTGCGCCTGCGCGATCGGCGGGTCGCGCGGCCGCTGGCCATCCTGCATCGCAAGGGCCGCGTGCTCACGCCCGCCATGAAGCGTTTCATGGCGCACCTCATGAACAGCGCCGGCGGCAAGGCCGCGGCCTGATCAGACCCGCTGTCGCGATTCCCGGGCCGCCACGGCGAAACCGGGGAGCGCCTGCGCGCCCAGCAGGCCCAGGCCCAGCCAGAGCATCGCTTCGTCCGCCGGCGCGCGCAGGACGGTCGCGGCGAGTCCCCACCAGAGGAACGCCCCGACGAGCGGCGGCCAGGCGCGGCGCAGGGCGGCCCGCGCGAGGGACCACGACCCGAGCAGCGCGGCCCCGAGGGCGGCGGCGACCGGGGCTTCGATCGCGCTGAGCGCGAAACGCGCGTAAGCGACGAAGCCGAGCGAGACCAGCAGGCCGCCGAGCACCGCGGCATTGACCCGGAAGTGCGTGGGGAGGAGGTAGAGCTTCACGCGGTGCGCGTGCAGGTAATAGAGCGAGGCCACCGTGCCCATCACGAGGGTGAGGGTCCAGATGTAGAAAGCACCGCTGACCGGGATCGCGTACTGCGTGATCGCCCACTGCGCGAGGAAGCACTTGGCCAGGATGAGCGACCAGATCGCACCGAGCCGATCCGTGACCAAGGCCTCGCGGTAGGCCCGCTCGACGGAGAGGGCGAGTTCGGTTTCTTGGACGGGCGGAAGGGACGTGACAGGCATGGCAGGCTATCTCGCCCACAGCTTAAGGCTTCGGATCGCGACCGCAACCGACGGCGGCACTTCCTTGTCCCAGCCCGGCTCGCCCTTGCGGATACGCTCGGCCAGCGTCCGGGGCTGGCAGGCCATCGCGACGGGGTCCGCCCCGGTGATCGGCACGAGGAACCCGTTATTGAGCAGATGCTGGAAAAGGCCGGCGACCGAGGGGCGCATCTGGATGTCCGAGGCCGTGACCACGGAATCCTCGGCGATGCGGTAGCTCTCCGGGAAGCAGACCTTGCAGGCCACGGGGTCGAGGATGAGGCGGCACAGCTGATCGCCGAGCATCGGATAGACCATGACCCGGACGCCGTCCTTGAAGAGTCGGCCACAAGATTCCAGCACGCCGCCTTCGAGGTGCGTGTAGTGCTCGGGATTGAACAGGTCCACGAGGTTGTTCATGCCCGCGACAAGCGTGATGCTGCCCGTGGTGTGCAGACGGAAGTAAGCGGGCAGGCGGTACCAGCCGCGGTGGCGGGTGACCAGCAAGGGGTGCTGCATCGCACCGACGAGGCGGATGCGGTCGATGAGCTCAGCCTCGGGGTGAGGGTCGGAACCGATGCACATCTCGAAGAGCGCGAGCACGTCCTTGCCGCCGTCCGGCAGGGCGCGGAGGCCGCAGGCGAGCATGTCCTCGTTGACGAGGGAGACCGGCCGGAACGTGCCGCGCGCGACGAGTACCGAACGCTTGTAGAAATATTCGCTGGGGACTTGCGGGTCGCCTTCGGGGCCGAAGAGCACCGCATCCGTCAGGCCGAGGCGCACGAGTCGCAGGGCCGCGGCGCGGTTGTCGAAGGCGCCGAACGCCGGACCGCTGAAGTGGGCGAACTCGATCTCGACGCGGCCGGCGCCGACCTCGTCGACGAGGGCGGTCAGGAAACTGTCGACGCTGTCGCGGGTGTTGAGCGCGGCGTGGACCAGGTTGACTCCGACCGCGCCGAGCGCGTCCTGCTGGCGGCCCGCGTCCTTGTCCCAGAGGCGGAGATGGAGGATGACCTCGCTCGGCTGGGCTTCCGGCTGGTCCTGGAAGCGGATCCCGATCCAGGAGTGACCCTGCCCCTTGCCGTCATGCGGCGTCGTCGCGACGGTGTCGGCGAAGGCGAAGAAGCGGGTGGTCGTGCCGCGCTCGGCCTTCAGCCGGTCGACCAGCAGAACATATTCGTGGTCGAGCATCTGCTCAAGGCGCTGCCGGGAGACATAGCGCTGCGGGTGGCCATAGATGGCGTCGCTGATCCGCATGTCATAGGCGGACATGCTCTTCGCCACGGTCCCGGAGGCGCCGCCCGCCTTAAAGAAGTGGCGAACGACCTCCTGACCGGCCCCGATCTCGGCGAAGGCGCCGTAAGCCGACCGGTCCAGATTGATGGCTAAGGCCTTGCGGGAGGTGGCGGCACCGGCCGAGGACGTAGGCTCTGACATAGGTCTAGATTAAGTCCGACACCCGAGCGGCATCGAGAGGAAACCGCGTGGCAAAAATCATGCTTTGGATTGGCGAAAACGCATCAGGAGAGCATCATTTCAGCAACACCCCGCCCGCCGCCATGAAAGAATTCCTCAAGTCGGTCCTCGCCTCCGCCTTCGGCACGGTCCTCGCCCTGTTCATCGGCGCCTTCCTCCTCATCGTGCTGCTGGTCGGGATGGCTGGTTCGGCCGGCGATGGCCGGGCCTCCGCCCACGTGAACGTGAAGCCGAAGACCATGCTCGTTATCGGCGGAGGACTCACGATCGAAGACACCCCGGAGCATGGCGCGCCGGGTCTCGACCAACTGTTCTTCGGGGCGGCGGGTCCGCGGCTCGACCTCCTACGCGCCCTCGAGGCGATCGACCTCGCCGCCAAGGACAAGCAGATCACCGGCATCCTCCTCAGCGGCGAACTCTCCGCCGGACTGACGCAGAAGGCCGAAATCCGTCGGGCGCTCGCCACCTTCAAGAAGAGCGGCAAGCCCGTGATCGCGTGGGTCGAGAACGCCTCGCAAGGAGAATACTACCTGGCGAGCGTCGCGGACAAAGTCTACGCGCACGTCAGCGGCGAGGTCGAATTCAAGGGACTGGCCTCCTATAACATGTATTTCGGGGACACGCTCCGCCTCGCCGGTCTTGGCGTCCAGGTGACCAAGGTCGGGAAATATAAGTCGGCCGTGGAACCTTACCTCGGCGGCGCGATGAGCCCCGAGGCCAAAGAACAGACCGAAGTCCTCATGAACGGACTCTGGAAGCGCCTGCTCGCCGACGTGGCCCGCTCGCGTGGGATGACGACCGAGCGCCTGACACGGGTCGTCGAAAGCGGCGGCGTCTTCGCGGCCCGCAAGGCCGTCGAGCTCAAGCTCGCCGATGCCGTGCTCCACCGCGATGAGCTCGTGACCCGGGTCCGCGAAGCCGGCGCGGGCGCGGACGAAGACGGCACTTCATTCCGCCGCATCGGCCTGCACCGCTACGCCCATAAGGTCGCCCTGCCCTCCCGCGGCGGAAAGATCGCGGTCGTCTACGCCGAAGGCGAGATCGTCGACGGCTGGGGCGGCGCCGGCGAGATCGGCGGCGACCGCCTCGCCCACGACCTGCGCTCGATCCGCGGCGATGATGAGTTCAAGGCCGTCGTGCTCCGCGTCAACAGCCCCGGCGGCTCGGCGTTCGCCAGCGAAGTGGTCGCGCGCGAAGTCGCCCTGCTGAAGAAGAAAGGCGTGCCCGTGGTGGTCTCGATGGGCGACGTCGCCGCGAGCGGCGGCTATTACATCGCGGCACCCGCCAACCTGATCATGGCCGACCCGTCGACCATCACCGGATCGATCGGCGTATTCGGACTGTTCCTGAATTACGAGGATCTGGCGAAGAAGATCCAGCTCGGGACCGACGGCGTGAAGACCGCGCGCTTCGCCGATTTGCTCGCCGACCACAGGCGCGCGACGCCCGAAGAACTCGCGGTGATCCAGTCCTCCGTCGACGGCGTCTACGAGGACTTCCTCGCCATCGTGGCCGCGGGGCGCGGCTTGAAGCGCGACGGCGTCCATGAGATCGCCCAAGGCCGCGTCTGGCTCGGCGAGGACGCCCGCGGCCTGCGGCTCGTCGACCAACAGGGCGGCCTGCGGGACGCCCTCAAGGAAGCCAAGCGTCTGGCCAAGCTGGACGAAGCCGCTTGGGTCCAGGTGCCGGCCCTCCACTCCGGCCGGGAGACCTTCCTGCAGCAGCTGCTCTCGGATGACGACGACCAGGCTCCGCTCTTCGCCAAGGTCTCCGGCGATCCCGCCAAGGACTTCCTACGGGCCAACGCCCGCTGGCTCCGCGCCCTCCGCACGCTCAACGACCCCAAGGGCGTCTACCTCACCTGTCCGTTCGTCGCCCCGCGCTGAACCCGGTCAGGGCTTCTTCGGCATCTGCGCCTTGGCCTCTGGCATCCACTGACGGAGCTGGGCCACGCGCGTGCTGTCCGACGGGTGGGTCGAGAAAAATTCCGGGGTCTTGCCGCCGTTGCCCTTGCCGAAGCGAGTCCAGAAAGCCGGCGCGGCCTCCGGGTTGTAGCCGGCACGGGCCATGAAGATGAGGCCGAGGCGGTCGGACTCCGACTCGTGACCGCGGCTGAACGGCAGGAGGATGCCATACTGGGCGCCGAGGCCGATCGCGGCCATCCAAGTGCCGCGGGTCTTGGCGGAGGAATCCCGCGTGGCCTCGTCGGCGACGGCGGCGACGATCGCGACACCCATGGTCTGGGAGACACGCTCGGAGCCGTGACGGCAGATGACGTGCGCGACCTCGTGGCCCATGATCACGGCGAGATCGTCGTCCGTCGGAGCGAAGGCGAACATGCCGGTATGAAAACCGATCTTGCCGCCCGGCATCGCGAACGCGTTGGGCGACTTGTCGTCGATGATCGCGAATTCCCAGCGGGAGGCAGGCGGCAGGACGCCGGCCTTGTCGTCGCGCCGGGCGGCGGCGACGATCTTCAGGCCGATCTCGCGGAGCTTCGGCAGACGCGGGTCGGCCGGCAGCTTCTTCATCTTCGCGAACTCGGCGGCCGAGAGCGAAGCCACCTCGCCTTCGTCGACGAGGATGAACTGCGAACGACCGGTCACCGGGACTTGCTGGCAGCCGACGATCGCCAGGGAGGCTAGGAGCAGGAACAGACGCATGGGAGGGGAAATCACGTGGTCGGCGGCGTCTGCCCGGACGGTTCGTCGACATAATACTTACGGTAGGAGGAGTCGTAGGTGTCCGTGTAGGCCGAAGCCATCCGGAGGGACATCGCATTGAGCACGACGCCGAGCAGAGGGGCCTGGGCGTCGCGCAGACGACCGAGGCAGGCCACGGCGTTCCGCAGGTTGACCGTATTGTAACGGACGACGTAGAGCACCCCGTCGACCTTCGGCAAGAGGTGCAGGGAGTCCGAGACGGCGCCGATGGGCGGCGAGTCGATGAAGATTCGGTCGTAGCGGCCGCGCAGCCCGTCGATCATCTCCAGGAACCTAGGGTGGTTGATGACCTGCGTCGGGTTCTTGCAACTGATTCCGACGGGCAGCACGTCGAGTCCCGGCGCCACGTCGCGCACGATGGCGTCGTCCAACGACACCTCGCCGTTGAACCAGCGGCTGAGGCCGGCGTCGCCGGTGAAACCGAGCGACGGGCCCACGTTCGGCAGGCGCAGGTCGGCGTCGATGACGAGCACGCGCTCGGCATGCTGCGAGAAGATCAGCGCCAGATTGGTGGCGACGAAGGTCTTGCCCTCGCTCGGCCGCGTGGAAGTCACCAGGAAGACGCGCGCCTTGGCGACCGCGGGATTGACCTTGAGCGCCGAGTAGATCGAGCGCACGGCCTCGGTGGCGATGCGGTCCTTGTCCTGGCGGGCGAGCAGGGCCCGGTCCGGACCCGCGGTGGTGACGACCCGCGGGATCGTGCCGATCAACGGGAGGCCGAGGGAGCCCTCGACGTCCTGGGCCGACTTGATGCGGTCGTCCAAGGTGCCGAGCACGACGATCAGGGCCACGCCGAAGCCCAGGCCGAGGCCGAGGCCCACAAGGGCGCTGAAATAATAGTTCTTATTGATCGGCTTGTCCGAAACCGAAGGCGCGTCGAGGATGCGGATCGACGTGCTGGTACCGGAAGTCGAGGACCGGAGCTTGGCCTCCTCGTAATTCAGCTTCTGGCGGCCGAGGAACTCCTCGTTGGCGCGGATGTCCTTGTCGACGCGCTCGAGCTCGACGTTGGCGGCCTGCAGTTTGGAGATCTCGTCTTCCTTCGTGACCAGGTTACGGAGGATGGCCTCATGCCGGGCCTTGGCGTTCTCCAGGGCGGCGCGGCGGGACTTCACGGCCTGCGTGACGGCCTCCTTGAGCTGACGTTCGACCTGGTTGAGCGCCTCGCGCTCGGCGACGAGCTTCGGGTGCTGGTCGGTGTAGGTCTCCATCATCTGGCTGATACGGATCTTCGAGGCACTAAAGGCCGTCTGGACGGCGGCGACGTCGGCGTCGGCGCGGATCTGCGGGATGTCGCCGATCGGGCGGCCGGCCTGCTCATAAGTGGCGATGACGGCGACGAGGATCTCGTTCTCGTCGATCTGCTTGCGGGTCTCTTCGCGGTCCTTGACGAGGACGGAGCGCTCGGTGGTGAGCGTGTTGGTGTCCTTGGCGATCGAAAGGAGTTTCTGGTTCTTGATCAGCTCGTTCTTCTGCTCGTACAGCCGGCGGACCTTGTCGTCGAGGGTCTCAATCTCGATGCGGGCCTTCTCGACGAGCGGATTCGTGACCATCAGGCGGTCGTCCTCGCTGTATTTCTGGATGGACTCACAGAACAGGCGGGCGACCTGCCGGGCGAGGTCGCGGTTCGGATGGGTGAAGTCGACGTTGATGACGAGGGTCTGACGTTGCGGGGTGATCCCGCGCTGCTTGGCGAAGACTTCCTGCTCGGTGAGGGGGCCGGAGAAGATGTTGCCCGCCTGGTAGGGCTCGAGGACGAGTTTGCGCTCGGCCGCGGTCAGGCGGCGCGACACGCCCTCGATGATGTTGGCGCTGCGCATCGCCTCGACCGCCGTGAAGAAATCGTCATTGGAGACGATCTTGAAGTTGTCGTCGGCCGCGGATGAGCCGCCGTTGATATTGGGAGCCAGGCGGAAGACCCGAAGCCGGCCGGTGGCACGGTATTCCGCGGTCGTGTTGTAGGTGTTGAGCAAGGCGAGCGTCAGGAAGACGAGCGCCGAGAGGATGACCCACCAGTAGCGCTCCCGCAGCATGAGCAGGTAGCCCATGATCGGGTTGGCGGACGCGCTGCGCTGGCTGCCGCCGTAACCGCGGTAGCCATGACCCTGCCCCTGGCCGGCGCCGTAGCCGTCGTAGCCGCCGTAGCCGTAAGAGCCATAGCCTCGGGAACCGCCGCGGGCGGGTTCAGGCGGGCGGCCGTCGGATGCGGGATCGGGCGTGGCCATGTGGGCTCAGATACGGCTATCGCGGACGTAGATCTGGTCTTCGTCCTCGAGGACGAAATCCGGTTCGTCACCGTCGTCGATGCGCCGGACATCCTTGGTGATGACCATCGGCGAACCCGGTCGCTGCCGCTTGATCGTGACTTCGGAGCGGTTGCCGCGCGGCAGGACGCCGCCGGCCATCGCGAGCGCCCGCCCGAGCGTAAGGGTCTCTTCCGGCGGGATGGAAACGGGGCCAGGCTTGCCGACGTAACCAGAGACATAGACGCGACGTTCGGCGTAACTGACGATGGAGATGGCGACCTGCGGCTTCTTGAAATACTGGCGGAACTGGTTGGCGAGCTCGACCTGCGCCTGCGTGAGCGTGAGTCCTGCGACCGGCACGAGCTTCTTGAGGAAGGGGATGTCGACGGTGCCGTCGGAATTGATGCGCCGTTCGATCTGCGTGTCGGGCTCGTTGATCACCAAGATACGGACGAAGTCTCGCGGGCGTAGACGGTAGCTGTCCTGACCGTCGGCCGCATCGGCCTGCACCGTGGGCGTCGCGACGACGTAATCGGCGGGCGCGGCGGCCGGCTTCACGGCGTCGGTGGCGGCGGGCGGAGGGACGAAGGCGGCGGCGACGGGCTCCGGGGCTCCGGCTCCGATGGTGAGGACATTCTCCGGTTCGAGGGCGGCGGAAGAGAACCCCGCGCCGTCCGAAGCCGCGCAGGCCGCGAGGAGCAAGGCGAGACAGCCGACTCCGAGCAGGCGATGAAGGACGGAAGTCATGGGGTGACGGTAAGCAGGAAGCCGGGCCGGGTCAACCGGTCCCGCAGGCGGCCGGAGCCTCCCGGTCGGGCGGTCCGGAGGGGTTCAGATCGTGGGCGCGAGCCAACGGGACAGAGCCGAACACCCGGTCAGGAGCCCGGCCAGGGCGGAAGCGCAGAGCAGGCGTCCCAAGGTCATGTGAGCAGCCCTTCCCCGCCGCTTAGTAGCGGAAGGAAGCGGACACCGAGAAGGTGTTCGCGTTGAAGGTGGCCGAAGCGTTGGAGGCCTTGGCGTCCGTGAAGTTGTAATTCGCCTGGAAGCTCAGGTGCGAATTGTACTTGTAGCTGGCGCCCAGGATGTAGGTCATCGTGTCGATCGTCGTCAGGAGCGAGTTGGCGGTGACTTCGACGTCGCTCTTGGAGACGGAGAGGTTGAAGTCGAGGTCTTCGGCGGCGGCGTAACTGAGGCCGTAGTTGTAAGTGAGCGACTCCATGCGGCCGTTGGTCGTGGCGGCGCTGATGTCTCGGCCGAGGGTCAGCGAGTGGCTGAGCCGCTCGGTGAGGACGTGGCTGAGGCTGACGGAGTAGGACGGGTCGGTCTGGGCCTCGGTATTGTCGAAGTTGTAACGATTGAAGCCGGCGCGGACCACGCCGTTGAGCTTGCCGGATTCCGTCAGCTGGCCCTTGGCGGTCAGGCCGTAGAAATCCTTCTCGAGGCGCTGGTGGTCGAGGGCCGGACGGGAGGGGGCGGCGGTGCTGAAGTACGGGGCGGCCGAGTAGTCCGTCACGTCATGCTGCAGCACGAGGCCGAAACTGAGCTTCTCGAAGGCCTGGTAGTCGAAGCTGAGCGGCATCGACTGCGTGTTCAGTTCGGTCAGAGGGTTGGTATTGAAGGTCGAGACGCCGCCGATCACGATCGTCACCGGGTCGAGGTACTGGTTGAATGTTTTGACGTAGCCGAGGCCGACGGAGAGGCGTTCGGTCAGCTTGTAATCCGCGCGGAAATTATGGACGTAATTGGCCTGGCGGACGAGCGTGGCGCCGATGACGCCGGGCCCTACGCCCTGCAACTGGAGATCGTCGTTTCGGGCGGTGACGCGGTAGGAGGAGTTGAGCGAAAGCTTGAGGGGGCCGCCGTCGGCGAAGGTCACGCCGAGGCTGAGGGCGTCACGATCATCCTCGAGGCCGGAGAATTCCGAGCCGGCGAAGTTGACGAAGGAGCGGCTGGCCTTGAGCTCGACGGTCAGGGCGGAGTCCTTGCCGTATTCGAGGGCCAGGCCGGGGGTGACGAGCCAGCTGGTGGCGGACTTCTTGACCGCGCCAGAGTAGAGATTGTCGGTCACTTCCAGGTAGGCGGAAGAGTCGAAGAAGAGGTCGCAGTCGTTACCGATCTGGACGAGAGGCGAGGTCGGGACCCAGTTGGCGCCGTGGACCAAGGTCGAGACGGTGAGGGCCGAAGCAGCGAGAAGGAAGCGAGACATGGGGAGTACTTGGGGGTGACTCAGAGATAGGGTAAACAGGGATGTCTTCAACCCCCAAACTGGGCGGAACGTCTTAAAAAAAGACCCCGCCCGGTCAGGGGCGGGGTCGTGGGCGACCTCAGCGGGGGTTTTAGGCCGTCGCCTCGGTCGGGAAGACGCGGATGCGTCGGTAGGCAGGCAGACCGGTGCCGGCGGGGACGAGGTGACCCATGATCACGTTCTCCTTGAAGCCGGTCAGGTTGTCGCGCTTGGCCATCGTGGCGGCGTCGGTGAGGACGCGGGTCGTCTCCTGGAAGGAGGCGGCCGAGATGAAGGACTCGGTCTCGAGGGAGGCCTTGGTGATGCCCAGGAGGATCGGCTCGGATTCCGCGATCTGACCGCCACGCTCATTGATGGAGCGGTTGTTCTCCGCGAGGAGGGTGCGGTCGACCTGTTCGCCCCAGAGATAGTCGGAGTCGCCCGGCTCGGTGATGCGGACCTTGCGGAGCATGCGCGAGACGATGATTTCGATGTGCTTGTCATTGATGACGACGCCCTGCGTGCGGTACACCTTCTGAATCTCGGTGATGAGGTAATCCTGCACCTTGGACTGGCCGAGGATGTCGAGGATGTCGTGCGGGTCGACGGCACCGTCGGTGAGGACCTGTCCCTGCTTCACCTTGTCGCCGGCGGCGACGATGATGTGCTTGCCGTGCGGGATGAGGTGCTCCTCTTCGCGGCCGATGGAGTCGGCGATCACGAGGCGCTTCTTGCCGCGGACGGAAGGTTCGAAGCGGACGGTGCCGTCGATCTTGGCGATCTCGGCGGCGTCCTTCGGAGGACGGGCCTCGAAGAGCTCGGAGATGCGCGGCAGACCGGCGGTGATGTCCTGGGTCTTGGCGGCCTGACGGGGGATCTTGGCGACGATGGAGCCGCGGGCGACCTTGTCGCCTTCGTCGACTTCGACGCGGGCACCGGCCGGGATGGAGAAGGAACCGACTTCCTTGCCGTTGGCGCCGATGATCTGAATCTGGGGATTCTGCTCGTCGGAGTGCTCGATGACGGACTTGTAGAACGTGTTGTTCGAAGGGTCGCGCTCTTCGGTGAAGGTCACGCCGGAGATCATGTCGACCAGGCGGATCTTGCCGTCACCGTTGGCGATGATCGGGGTGGAGTTCGGATCCCAAGCGGCGATGAGCACGCCCTTCTCGGCCGGTTTGCCGTCCTCGACGCCGACGACGGAGCCGGCGACGATGCGGTATTCTTCGACCGGGGAACCGGCCTCGTTGAGGAGGCGGATCGAGCCGTTGCCGTTGACGGCGATGAACTTGTCGCCGACGGCGACCGTGGTGAGGTCGACGTACTGCACGAGGCCCTTGCCCTTGGACTTGATCTCCGGGGTCTTCAGCTGGGCGACGCCACCGATGTGGAACGTACGCATGGTCAGCTGGGTGCCCGGCTCGCCGATGGACTGGGCGGCGATGATGCCGACCGCGGTGCCGCGTTCGACCATGCGGCCGGTCGAAGGATCGAGGCCGTAGGAGGTGGGCGGGATCGCGTTCACGTTCATGTGCGTGAGCGGGGAGAGGACCTTGACGCGGTCGAGGCCGACGGTCTCGATGCGCTTGGCGAGGACTTCGTCGATGAGCCCGCCGGCCTTCACGATGACTTCGGAAGGATTGAGGGGATTCGTGACGTCTTCGGACGGGCAGCGGCCCACGATGCGTTCGGAAAGGGAGACGAGGAGCTCGTCGCCGTCGTAGATCGGGGTCTTCCAGACGCCGTTCGGGATGTGCACGTGAACGCGGTCGACGCCGGCGTCGCGGAGCTTGGCCATCAGCTCTTCGGTGAGCGGAGCTTCGGACTTCGCGAGGAGCTTGGCGGCGCCGGAGGGGTTCGCGACATCGGCGGCCAGGTGACGGCCGAGGGCGGCGTCGCCGAGCGTGATGACTTCGGAACCTGGGGCCACGTCGCGGGAGTCCGTGACGATGACGTCCATGGCCACGTCGCAGAGCTTACGGGTCATGTAACCGGCGTCGGCGGTCTTCAGCGCGGTGTCGGACAGACCCTTACGGGCGCCGTGCGTCGAGATGAAGTACTCGAGGACCGAGAGGCCTTCGCGGAAGGAGGACAAGATCGGTCGTTCGATGATCTCGCCGGAGGGCTTGGCCATCAGGCCGCGAGCGCCGCAGAGCTGCTTCACCTGCGCCTTGTTACCACGCGCGCCGGAGTCCATGAGGACGTACACCGGGTTGATGAGCATGCGGTGGGCGTGGCGGGGGTCGCCCTTCTTCACGCCGGCCACCTTCGCGGACTGCGAAAGCGTGGTGTACACCGACTGCGCGATGGCGTCGGTGGCGCCGGACCAGGTGTCGACGACCTTGTTACGACGTTCGTCGTTGGTGATCGTGCCGGACTCGTTCTGGCGCTGGAATTCGCGGACCTTGGCGGTGGCTTCGCGGACGAGGCCTTCCTTCTCCTTCGGGTAGATCATGTCGTTCACGCCGATGGAGATGCCGGCCTTGGTCGCGATGCGGAAGCCGG
>JAUMEU010000023.1:0-8387 GCA_032120295.1 Opitutales bacterium
CAGCTTGCCGCCATCGAGGTCACGCGAGCCCTTGGCGGAGAGCGTGGTCTTGAGCGGTGACGGGCCGGCCGGGGTCGAGACGGTGAGCTTGGCGATCGGCTGGAGGTTGCCGCGCACGTAGGAGATCTTCAGCAGGGCCGAGTCCGGGTTGACGCCCCAGGTGTCGCCGTAATCGAGCAGGTAGAGGCAACCGTCCGGACCGAAGGTCGCGTCGACCGGGCGACGCAAAATCGTCGCGCCGTTGTCGATGAGGGCCTGCTGCTTCTTGCGCTGTTCGTCCGTGTTCGCCGCCACGAACATCGTGGGAGCGAAGGCCTCGAGGCCCTGGAGGTCGGAGTTCGCGTCGAGGCGGGCCCACTTGATGAACGGACGCTGCCAATCCCAGAAGAGCAGGGAGCGGTCGAAGTGCTTCGGGAAGCCATTGGTCTTGTCGTAAGACTCCTGCCAGTAGAAGACCGGGCCTGCGCAGGCGGTGCGGCCGCCTTCGCCGAGTTCCGGCCACTGTTCGGAGACCGCGTAAGGCCAGTAGATGAAGGCCGGGACGGCGGGCGGGAGTTCGACGAGGCCGGTGTTGTTGCGGCTCTTGTTGAGCGGGGCCTTCGGATCGAACAGCGCGCCGACCTTCTCGGTCGCGTAGTCATATTCCGCGTAAGGGAAGTTGTTGCCGACGAAGAGGGGGTAGCCGTGGTTGCCGGCCTGCTTCGCCTGGTTGATCTCATCGTAGCCGCGGGAGCCGCGGGGGCCGTCGACGCGCGCGTCGGGGCCGACTTCGCCCCAGTAGACGTAGCCGGTCTTCGGGTCGATGCTCAGGCGCCACGGATTGCGCGTGCCCATCGCGAAGATCTCGGGGCGGGTCTTGGGCGTGCCGGGCTTGAAGAGGTTGCCTTCCGGGATGGTGTAGGTCGCGTCATCATGCACACGGATGCGGTTCACTTTGCCGACGAGGGTGTTGGTGTTGGCCGAGGTGCGTGCCCCGTCCCAAGGCTCCTTGCCGGGGCGTTGGTCGAGCGGGGCGTAGCCTTTGCTGTCGCCGAAGGGGCTGGTGTTGTCGCCGGTCGAGAAATACAGGCAGCCGTCCGGGCCGAACTTCAGCGTCGCGCCGTGGTGGCAGCACTGCAGGCGCTGTTCTTCATATTTCAGGATCAGCTTCTCGCTGCCGGCGACGAGCTGATCGTCCTTCACCTGGAAGCGGGAGAGGTATTGGCCGTCGAAACCGACGGGTGAGTAGATCAGGTAGATCCAGCCGTTCTGCGCGAACTTCGGGTCGAGGGCGAAAGCGAGGAAGCCGTTCTCCTGCGACTTGAAGATCTCCATCTCCGCGACGAGCTTCACGCGCTTGGTCTTCGGGTCGTAGATCTTGAGGGCGCCCGCGTATTCGTTGAACCAGAGACGGCCGTCGGGGGCGAATTCGAGGTGCATCGGCTGCGGAAGGCCCGTGAGCAGCGTCTCGGTCTGGAAGCGCACGTCCTCCGGCAGGGCGTCGGCGGCCCGAGCGGCGGGCGCGGCGGCCAGCAGGGCGGCGCCGAGGAGGGAAAGGAGGCGGACGGGGGTAGAAGCCATGGGAGGGTGACCTTGGGGAGTGGGTGGGGGTTCCCGTAAGGTTAGGAAAACGGGCCCAAGGGCAAGAGGCTACCTAAACAGGGCTAGGGCCAGGGCTAGGGCTGGGGCTGGGGGTAGGGGTGGCTGATGTAGGAAAACAAAACGTCCGCCGGGTGGCGGACGTCGGGGAGGGCTTTCTAGCCCGAGCCCTAGCTCTGGCCCTAGCCCTGAATCAGATCAACCCGAGCTGCATCTTGCCGTCCTCGGAGATCATGGTCTGGGTCCAAGGCGGATCCCAGACGATGTCGACGCGAGCCTGGTTGATACCCGGGACCCCGAGCACGCGATTACGCGCGTCTTCGGCGATGACGGGTCCCATGCCGCAACCGGGGGCGGTCAGGGTCATCGAGACGACGACGCTGTGGCGGTCGGGCGAATTGTCCAGCGGCTCGACCTTGAGGGAATACACGAGTCCGAGGTCGACGATGTTCACGGGAATCTCCGGGTCGAAGACCTTCTTGAGGCTGTCCCACACGGCCTCATCGGAAGGCTTGCCCGTGTGGCCGGGGTGTTCGGCCGTACCGACCGAGCCAAAGGCGTCGGTCTTACCTTCGTTCTCCGTCGCGTCGGACGGGGGCTGTTCGCCGAGGGCGTCGGCGTCGAGTCCCTTGATGCGGAACATGCCCGTGTCGCAGACCACGGTGAAGTTGCCGCCGAGGCGGTGCGTGATGGTGACCTTGGTGCCCGCGGGGAGCACGGCAGGCTCGCCGGCGGGGATGACGGTGGCCTGCACGTCTCGTGCGAGGACGCGGTCGTGGGGGCTGGGCGTGTGGCGCTGGCCAGTGGTGTCGTCGCTCATGTTAGACTTGGTGGAATTTTTGCCGGAGCATTTCGCGGACCGTCGCCGCCGCTTCGTCGTGACCGACCTTGGCGAGGACTTCCTCGAGGAAGCCCTGCGCGAGCAGCTCCTGGGCGACGGCGAGCGGGATGCCGCGGGCGCGCAGGTAGAAGAGCTCGGCGGGATCGATCTGGCCGGTCGTCGCGCCGTGCGAGCACTTCACGTCGTTGGCTTCGATCTCGAGACCGGGCAGGGAATCCGCTTCGGCGTCCGGCGAGAGCAGGAGATTGCGGTTGGTCTGGAAGGCGTCGGTGCGCTGCGCCTCCGGGCCGACCTTGATGAGACCCGAGAAGATGGTGCGCGCCTTGCCCAGCAGGGCGTTCTTGAAGAGCAGGTCGGACTTCGCGTGACCGGCGGTGTGGATTTGGAGGGTCCGCTGGTCGAACTCCTGGCTCCCCGTGGCCACGGAGATGCCGTAGAGGCTGACGTCGGCGCCGGGGCCGTCGATGCGCACGCAATTCTCGAGGCGCGCGCGGCGGGAGCCGACGGCGGCGTTGACGGAGCTGATGACCGCGTCGCGGCCGCCACAGGTGTTGTCGACCTGGAAGGACTGCGTGGCGGAACCCCAGGCCTGCACGGCGAGTCGGCGGACCTGCGCGCCGGTGCCGGCGTGGATATCGGCGGCCGAGATCGCGAGGGCGCGCTGGTCGGGCTTGGCGGCGAGGTGGAAGTCGTGGATGTCGGCCACGGCGCGTTCGCCGGTGATGATGAGGGCGTGCGGGAAGACCGCGACGCCGTCGGTGAGGGTCCAGGTGACGGCGACGAAGGGTTGCTTCACCTCGACGCCCTTGGGCACGTGGAGGACATAGCCGGCGCGGAGCCAGGCGCGGTGCAGCGCGGCAAACTTGTCGCCGCCGAGGAGGACGGGGTGCTTCAGGAGGTGTTCCTGGAGCAAGGCGGGGCGATTGCGGACGGCGTCTTCGAGCGATTCGAAGACCACGCCTTGGGCGACGAGTTCGGCGGAGAGCGTCGGCTTCAGTACGCAATGGCCGTCGACGTGGACGATGAGGCCGGCGGCGTCGGAGATCAGGCGAGAGCGCGCGATGAGATCGGCGGCCTGAGCGGGCGTCGGCGCCGGCGCAGGGGCGTAGCCGTCGAGCGAGAGCGTGCGGGCGTCGGAGAAGCGCCACTTCTCGTCGTCGCGCGTGGGCATCGGCAGCGACTGGAAGGTGTGCCAGCCCTGGTGGCGGAGCACGGCGAACCAGTCCTGCGCACGGAACTGCGCGGTCTCGGCGGACTGCAGTACGACGTCGAGGACGCCGGCGGGGGCGGAGGCGACGGCGTTCATCCGACGGACCCTTCCATCTGCAGTTCGATGAGGCGCTTCAGCTCGACGGAGTATTCCATCGGGAATTCCTTCACCAGGTCGTTGACGAAGCCGTTCACGGCGAGGGACATCGCTTCGCCTTCGGACAGGCCGCGCTGCATCATGTAGAAGATCTGCTCGGACGAGACCTTGGAGACGCTCGCCTCGTGCTGGACCGAGTTCTTGCGGCCGCGGACGGAGATCGCCGGATAGGTGTCGGTGCGGCTGTGCTCGTTGATGAGCAGGGCGTCGCACTCCGTATTGTTACGGCAGTTCTGCAGGGTCTTCGGGATGTGCACCAGGCCACGGTACGTCGAGCGGCCTTTGCCGACCGAGATGGACTTGGCGATGATGTTCGAGGTCGTGTCATCGGCCGCGTGGATCATCTTCGCGCCGGTGTCCTGGTGCTGGCCGTCGTTCGCCAGGGCGATGGAGAGGACCTCGCCGCGGGCGCGCTTGCCGCGCAGCACCACGCCGGGGTACTTCATCGTCAGGCGGGAGCCGATATTGCAGTCGATCCAGCGGACCTCGGCGTCTTCTTCGGCCACGCCGCGCTTCGTCACGAGGTTGAAGACGTTGGCGGACCAGTTCTGGACGGTGATGTACTGGATCTTCGCGCCCTTGAGGGCGACGAGTTCGACGACCGCGGAGTGCAGGGTGGCCGTCTCGAACTTGGGTGCGGTGCAGCCTTCCATGTAGGTGACCTCCGAGCCTTCGTCGGCGATGATGAGCGTGCGCTCGAACTGACCGAAGTTCTCGGCGTTGATGCGGAAGTACGCCTGCAGGGGTTGGGCCACCTTCACGCCCTTGGGGATGTAGATGAAGGAGCCGCCGGAGAAGACCGCCGAGTTGAGGGCGGCGAACTTGTTGTCGCCGATCGGGATGACCTTGCCGAACCACTTGCGGAAGATCTCCGGGTGGTCGCGCAGGCCTTCGGTCGGTCCGCAGAAGATGACGCCGAGCTTCTCGAGTTCTTCCTTCATGCGGGAGTAGACCGCTTCGGAGTCGAACTGGGCTTCGACGCCGGCGAGGAACTTACGTTCCGACTCCGGGATACCGAGGCGTTCGAAGGTCTTCTTCACGTCGTCGGGCACTTCTTCCCAGGTGCGGACGGCTTTCTGGCCCTTGGAAAGGTAGTAGCGGATGTCCTCGAACTTGATGTTCTCGAGGTCGGTCGAAGCCCAATGCGTGGGCATCGGCATGTCCTGGAAGATCTTCAGCGACTTCTGGCGGAACTCGCGGATCCATTCCTCCTCGCCCTTGACCTTGGCGATGTAGTCCACGGTCGCGGCCGAGAGGCCCACGCCCGCGTCGAAGGCGTAGTTCTCCTCGTATTTGAAGTCGCCCTTGGAGCGGTCGACTTCGATCGCTTCGCGCTGGGCCAGGTTGTCGTCGATTTCGGCCATCGGGTTTAGGCGGAGGCCAGTTCGGTTTTGACCCAATCGTAGCCCTTGGTTTCGAGTTCGAGGGCGAGTTCTTTGCCGCCGCTGTGGACGATGCGGCCGTCCCACATGATATGGACGCGATCCGGAACGATGTATTCGAGCAGGCGCTGGTAGTGGGTG
This sequence comes from Opitutales bacterium, assembly GCA_032120295.1. Taxonomy (GTDB): domain Bacteria; phylum Verrucomicrobiota; class Verrucomicrobiia; order Opitutales; family UBA953; genus UBA953. The sequence continues at coordinate 5,309 of JAUMEU010000023.1, forward strand.
ATGACGAGGAAGCCCGTGTCCGGGCCGCGCATGGCGTTGACGCCTTCGGAGACGATGCGGAGGGCGTCGATGTCGAGGCCGGAGTCGGTCTCGTCGAGGACGGCATACTTCGGCTTGAGCATCATCAGCTGGAGGATCTCGCAGCGCTTCTTCTCGCCGCCCGAGAAGCCTTCGTTGACGAAGCGGGAGGTGAACTTCCGGTCCATCTTGAGGGCGTCCATCTTGGCGTAGAGCTCGGTGTAGTAAGCCTTGGCGTCGAAGGGCGCGCCCTTGGCCTGGCGGGCGACGATCGCGGCGCGGATGAAGTTGGCGATGGTGACGCCGGGGATCTCGCTCGGGTATTGGAAGGCGAGGAAGAGGCCGGCGCGGGCGATGACATCAGGCTCGAGCCCGATGATCTGTTCGCCGTCGAGGAAGGCTTCGCCGGACTGCACGGAGTAGTCGGGGTGGCCGGCGAGGACCTTGGAGAGCGTGCTCTTGCCGGTGCCGTTCGGCCCCATGATGGCGTGCACTTCGCCCTTCGGGACCGTGAGGGAGAAATCCTTCAGGATCGGGCGGTCGCCGACGGAGGCGTTGAGGTTCTTGATGACGAGCGAGTCGGACATGGTGAAAGAAGCGGGAGATTAGTTGGCTTGGGCGTCCTTGGACTGGGCGCGGCCACTGAAGCTGATTTCGATGACTTCGGAGTCGAAGCCGGGCGGAAGAATCGAGCGGAGGCTCTTCATCACCTCCGGGGGGAGTTCGATGTCGTGGACTTGTCCGGTCTCCTTGTCGCGGAAGTGTGCGTGCGGGGCCAGGTTGGGGCAGTAGCGGGTGGACTCGCGCTCGTGGTTCACTTGGCGGACCAGACCGCAGCCGACGAAGGTCTCGAGGCAGTTATAGACCGTGGCGAGGGAGACGCCGGGCATGACCTCGCGGGCGCGTTGGAAGACCTCATCGACCGTGGGGTGGTCGCGTTGGGCGAGGAGCACGGTGAAGACGGCTTCGCGCTGGGGGGTGACCTTCTGGCCGCTCTTTCCGAGGGCTTCTTGGAGGTGTTCCCGATCATGTTCAGTGAGATTTTGAATCATTCTAACCGCCTAATCAGTTAGAATGAGTCTAATCCGCAAGAAGAAAGGGGTTAAACTTAGGGATAGGGGTAGGGGTGGGGGTAGGGGTAGGGTTGCTAGCCCTGACCTTGGGGCCAATTCTGTCAGGACCTACCCCCTTCATGCGTATTATCCTATTCTCGGGCCTGCTGCTTGCCACAAACCTCCCGGGGCAGGTCATTGAGCTCGGGGGGCGGCTTGAGCCGTTCTTCGATCGAGCGCTCATCGCCGAGTCCAAGGGGGTAGACCTGCGCCTCCATGAACCGAGGGACGAGGGTATCGTCATGAAGTTCGACCAGCCTTGGGAGGGCGCCTTTTCGGCTTACTGCACGATCCTCCGCGATGGCGACCGGCTGCATTTATATTATCGCGGCAAGAAAGCGGGTGGCGCTGACGGCACGGGTGAAGTGACCTGTCATGCGGAAAGCGGCGACGGACGAGTCTGGACGAAGCCTGCGACCAATCTGCCAGGGTCTCCCGCGGGCAGCAACGTGATCCTCGATGAGGCCGGCGTGACGCATAATTTCAGCCCGATGCTCGATGCGCGTCCGGGCGTGTCGGCTGCGGAGCGCTTCAAGGCCCTGGGCGGTATCATGAGCAAGGACGGGCCGTCGGGACTTTTTTCCTTCGTCTCCGCCGATGGCGTTCGCTGGCGTAAACTGCAGCCGACTCCCGTCCTCACGAAGGGAGCTTTTGATTCGCAGAACGTCGCGTTCTGGTCCGAGACGGAAGGTTGCTATGTCGCGTATTTCCGGACCTTCACGGGCGGGACCACGACCGGCGGCGTCTGGCGCCCATCAGGCTTACGCACGGTCTCCCGGGCGACTTCGCCTGACTTCCTACATTGGAGCGAGGCTAAGCCGATGGCCTTTACGCCTGCCCAGGAGCATCACTTCTACACGTCGCAGGCACAGCCTTACTTCCGCGCTCCGCACTTGCTTATCGCCACCGCGGCCCGCTGGGTGCCGGGTCGTCGTCCCCTTTCGGATGACGAGGCTGCGGCCCTGAAGGTCGACCCGGCTTATTACAAGTCCGCCAAAGACGCCTCTGACTGCGTCTTCATGACTTCACGCGACGGCGTGACGCTCGAACAGAATTTCCGCGAGGCGCTGATCCGGCCTGGCCTTGACCTTGGCCAGTGGGTCTCGCGCACGGGTTACCCGGTCTTGAATCTGGTGCAGACCGGGCCGGCTGAGATGTCCCTTTATACGAATCAGGATTACGCCCAGCCGACGTCTCATCTCCGACGCTATTCCTGGCGACTGGACGGTATCGCCTCGATTTCCGCGGCTTACACCGGGGGTGAGTTCACCACGAAGCCGCTCCGTTTCACCGGACGTGCTTTGCGGCTTAACCTCGCCACTTCGGCCGCCGGTTCAGTGCGCGTCGAAATCCAGGATGCGGATGGCAAGCCTTTGCCGGGGCGCACGCTGGCTGAGTCGCACGATTTTTCTGGAAACCGACTGGAGCATGATTTCCGCTGGAAGAAAGGGGCGGATCTTTCCGACCTTGCCGGCCGCGTGATCCGTCTGCGTTTCGTTCTGAAGGACGCGGACGTCTACTCGCTGAGGTTCGTCGGGATTAATTAAGTCCGCGCGCGTCTTCTCCGCCGGTCTGTTCGTCCAGCTTCCGCTGGGCGTCGAGGCGGGCGAGTTCGTCGGCTACGGACCGGATGCGCTGGTCCTGGGAGAGGCATTCCAGCAAGGAGCGGCGGGTGTCGGGGTCGGCCACGAGGTGTCCGGCGGCGGCATCGGCCAGGGCTCCGGGCTGGTTGGCCAGGCTGCGCAGGCGCTGCATCAAAGGAGCGGCTTCTTCGCCGAGCTCGCCGACGATGTTCTCGGCGAAGGCGAGCACGCGGGCGATATCGCGCGTGCAGCCGACGAGGTCGGTCGAGGCTTCGTCGACGACCGGCGCGATCTCGAGCTGGGGATAAGGCGTCTTGCGCTTCACCTTGATCACGCGGGCGCGGCGCAGGCCTTCGAGGACGATGT
>JAUMEU010000024.1:0-1608 GCA_032120295.1 Opitutales bacterium
CCTGCGCGAGGTTGACGACGTAGTTGCCGAGCTGTTTCGGCAGCGGCTGGTCGAGTCCGTAATACGCCTCGAGGCGCGCCTTGACCTCGGCGGGCAGCGGCCGGTCCTTGTCGAACGGCCCGCCGGGCACGGCGTGCGCGAGGAAGAACGTCGCGACGACCACCACGAGGAGGACGGGGACCATCTCCAGCAGCCGGCGCAGGACGTAGGCCATCAGGGCTTGGGCGTTTCCGCGGCCTTCACGCTCTTCTCAAGTTCTTCGACCGTGGGCGGCGGCGGCAGGCCAGCCTTGGGCTCGGTGGTCCAGCCCATCTTGCGCGCCATGAGCTCATACTCCTGCGGACTGAGCGTGCCCTTGGCCTTCAGGCGCGCCTTGCGTTCGTCAGTGTCGTCCTGCATGCGGTCCTCGCGGAGGGCTTGGTCGCGCTTCGGATCCGGGAAGATGGAGCACCCAGCGAGCCACGCGAAGCTCGCGAGCAGGAGGGCGCGGGGTACGGACTTCATCGGCATCGTTCTACTCGGCGAGGTCGTACGGGCTCAAGCGCGGACAGGTCGCCGGTCCGGCGAACCGATGACGGCGGCGGGCGACCTGGTCGTAGGCGAAGTCGAGCCACGCGACGGGCAGGCAGCCGGCGACGGCGGCCACGAAGGCCCAGCCGCCGCCCACGGCGGTGAGCAAGGCGCGCACGGCCCGCGAACGGACCAGGCGACGCGAGCCATCCCAGACGACGATCGTATCGGGGTCTCCACCCGGCGGTTCGCCGGCCACGCGGGCGACCACCCCACGGTTAATCGCGAAGATCAGCCGACCCGCCGCGTTCCGCCGGGCGAACCAGGCGGCCGACCCGTTACAGAGGGCGCATTCCCCGTCGATGAGGACGATCAGCGGCGCGGCAAGCATGCGTGATACCCTAACGGGCCGCCCGAAGGTGGAAAGGGGTAATCTTCCGCCCTCGGCCGGCAGAAAGGACCTTTAAGGCCAGCGAAAGCGCTTGTCATGGACCTGTGGCAGTGCCAAGTTGCCCATCCTGTTGGCCGGAAGGGTATCCAAGTGGCTAAAGGTCGCGGACTGTAAATCCGTTCAGCTTCGCTGTTCGTGGGTTCGAATCCCACCCCTTCCACCAGCAGGACGTCTGAGGCCCCTCCCAAGGGGGCCTCTCCCTGCCGTTATCCCTGAAATCCGCGTTGACTCCGAGGGCCGCCCACGGCTTCCCTACTGACACACATGGCCAACATCAAAGCTAACAAGAAGAGCATCCGCCAGACCGCCCGTCGCGCCGAGCACAACAAGATCGTCCGCACCCGCCTCAAGGGCCTCGTCAAGAGCCTGACCGGTGCCAACGTCGCCGCTTCCGCCTCCCAGGTCGCTTCCGCCGCCGACAAGGCCGCGAAGACCGGCGTGATCCATCGCAACAAGGCGAACCGCATCAAGGCTCGTCTCGCGAAGAAGCTCGCCGCCGCCAAGAAGTGATGCGGGGCTGGCCCCTCACCGACCCCGTCGCCTCGGCGCCGGGGTTTTTTTGTTCCTGAGATGTCCGCCTCCCTCCCCGCCTCCATCGGTTTCGCCGCCGGCCTGCTCGGCGAAGAGGCCGTGCGCATGGACGTCCT
>JAUMEU010000025.1:0-2936 GCA_032120295.1 Opitutales bacterium
ACAAGTATGACCCGATCCTGCACACGGATTACTTCGGCGTCATGGCGCTGCTGAACAACGCCGACGAACCGACCTACCACATCCCACCGGCCGACCTAGCCGCGCAGGTGGACGACCATGCGCGCAAAATCGCCGCCGCCGAAGCATCTCTGCCCGATAAGTTCCCTGGCGGCGTGGCCTCCCTCGATCCCAAGGTCGACGCGTGGATCACCGCCGAAGCCCCCAAGGCCTCGAAATGGGAAGTACTCCGTCCGACGTCCCTCAAGACCACGATGCCGAAACTCGAAGTCCAACCCGACGGCTTCATCCTCGGCGGCGGCGACAGCAGCAAGAGCGACGTCTATGACCTGACCTTTGATCGCGCCCATAAAGGCGTCACCGCCCTCCGCCTTGAAGTCGCCGACCACCCTTCCCTGCCCAACGACGGACCCGGCCTGACCGGCTACGAGGGCCCCCTCGGCGGCTTCTTCCTCAGCGAACTCCAAGCCTGGCAAGGCAAACAGCGTCTAGAGTTCGGTGAAGCCATCGCGACGAACGACGAAGAGGAAGACCGCATCAGTGATGCCGCCGCCGCGCCCAAGGCCAAAGCCAAGGCCAAGGGCAAGGCCGCCCGGAAGAAGAACAACGCCTCCGCCGCGCTCGACGGCGAGATGTCCAGCGGCTGGCAGGTGTTGGGCGGATACGGTCAGCGCCAGACGGCCGTCTTCCGTTTCGCCAAACCCACCGACCTCCCCGCCGGCTGGACGCTGAAGATGCTTTTTGAAAAGCACTTCTCCTGCTCGCTCGGCCACTTCCGCCTCTCCGTCACCACCGACGAGCAGGCCACCGCCACCGGTCACCCCGCGGCGATCGAGGCCATGCTCGCCGGCGCCGCTCCGCAGGATCGGGACGCCCTGCGCATGCGCTTCCTCGAGACCGCCCCCGAAGTCGCCGCACACGCCAAGGCCCTCATCGCCCTGCGCAAACGCATCCCGCGCGGCCAGCCCACGCTCGTCATGCGCGAGCGCCCCGCCTCCAACCCGCGAACGACCGTACGTTACCACCGCGGCGAGTACTTGAACCCGCGCGAAGAAGTGAAGCCCGGCGTGCCCGCCTTCCTGCCCGGCCTGCCCAAAGACGCCCCCGCCAACCGCCTGACCTTCGCGCGCTGGCTCTTCGCGCCTGAGAATCCGCTGACCGCCCGCGTGGCCGTGAACCGCCAGTGGCAGGCCTTCTTCGGCCGCGGCTTCGTCACCACGCTCGAGGACTTCGGCTACCAGAGCGAATCGCCGACGCACCCCGAGCTGCTCGACTGGCTCGCCGTCGAATTCCAGCGCAGCGGCTGGTCGATGAAGAAGCTCCACCGCCTGATTGTCACCAGCGGCACCTACCGTCAGGCTTCGCGCGTCACGCCCGAGCTCGCCGAGAAGGACCGCGAGAACCTGCTGCTCGCCCGTGGCAGCCGCTTCCGCCTCGACGCCGAAGTCATCCGCGACGGTGCGCTCCAGGCCGCCGGACTGATCTCGTTCAAGATGGGCGGACCCGGCGTCTATCCGCCCCAGCCCGCCAGCGTGACCAGCGAAGGCACCTATGGGCGCATCGAATGGAAGCCCAGCGAAGGCGAAGACCGCTACCGCCGCTCGCTTTACACCTTCATCAAGCGCACGGCCCCGTTCGCGATGGCCACGACCTTCGACGCGCCCACCGGCGAAGCCTGTATCGCCCGCCGCGACGTCTCGAACAGCCCGCTCCAGGCCCTCACGTTGCTCAACGACGAGATGTTCATGGAAGCGGCCCGCGCCCTTGGCGCCAAGGCCATGGCCGCGGCCTCCGATGACCCCGGTCGCATCGCCTTCGTCCTCCGCCGATGCGTCACCCGCCCGCCAGCGCCCGATGAGATGAAGACCATGCAGGCCTTCGTCGACGCGCAGCGCGCCCGCAAGGTCGCGGAGAAGGACGTCTGGACGGCCCTCGCCCGAGCCGTGCTCAACCTCGACGAGAGCATCACGCATCCTTGAGCATCAGAAATGCCGTGTTCGTAGTTCTTTGTTCTTTGTTCTTTGTTCTTAGCGCAGCTGCCACAACTCAATATCACGCCCAATCCCCTAGCCCTTGCCTCTTAACCAAGAACTAAGAACCAAGAACTAAGAACCAAGAACTAAGCCCTCTTTAAAAATAATGAATCCCAACATCACCCGCCGGTACTTCTTCCAGGAATGCGCCCTCGGCGTCGGTAAGATCGCCCTCGCCTCCCTCGTGGCCGACGGTGCCATGGGCCGCCTCGCCGCCGCCGGCTCGGGCCAGGTGTCCGGCCTGCCCCACCACCCGCCCAAGGCCAAGGCGGTCATCCACCTCTTCATGGCCGGCGCGCCTTCACAGCTCGAGCTTTTCGACTACAAGCCCGAGCTGGCCAAGCTGGAAGGCAAGCCCCTCCCGCCTTCGATCATCAACGGCCAGCGCTACGCGTTCATCCGCCCCGACGCCGCCGTCCTCGGACCGCGCTACAAGTTCGCCCGCCATGGCCAGTCCGGCGCCGAGCTCTCGGAGATGATCCCGCACATCGCCTCCATCGCCGACGACATCGCCATCGTGAAGTCCTGCCGCACGACGCAGTTCAATCACGCGCCCGCCCAGATCTACATGAACACCGGCTTTTCGCAGCCAGGTAGGCCGAGCATGGGCTCCTGGATCACCTACGGCCTTGGCTCGGAAGCCAAAGACCTCCCCTCTTTCGTGGTCATGAGCACCGGCGCCGGCATCAGCGGCGGCGCGGCCTGCTGGAGCAGCGGCTTCCTGCCCAGCTCCTACGCGGGCACCCGCTTCCGCAATACCGGCGACGCCATCCTCAACACCGGCACGCCCGCCGGCATCGACCCGGCGACGCAGAAGGATACCATCGGGCTCATCAACGCGATGAATGACCGTCGCCTACGCCTCGACGGCGACAGCGAGATCGC
>JAUMEU010000026.1:0-2871 GCA_032120295.1 Opitutales bacterium
GATGTTCTCGGTCTTAGCGATCGCATCCTGAGCGGCCTGAGCATTGGCCATGGTCACGAAGGCGAAGCCACGAGGGCGACCCGTGAACTTGTCCATCATGACTTCCACGGAGACCACTTCGCCGCCTTGGGAGAAGTGAGCGCGGATGTCGGATTCGGTTGCGGCCCAGGGCAAGTTGCCCACGAACAGTTTGTTTTCCATATTATCTTTTGTTTTGCTTGTTTTACCTACACCGCATCGCCCGTTTCCGACCTTCGGATTTCGATTTGCCGTCTTAACGACCGTCAACTCACCGGATTATTGCGGGGCTTGTCTCTTACTTTGGTTATTTTCCGAGACAAACCTGACCGCCGATAAGGAACTTTTGCCCGGCTGCGGCAAGTTTATTCACAATGGGGGGCTTCCCTCAGCCCTGCGTTGACTCCCTTAACCGACTGAAAGAGGGTGTTTTCATGAGCGCCGCCCTTACTCCCGAACAGATCCAAGCGGCCTTGCCCGGCTTGGCTGGATGGCAGCTGGAAGGCTCTAAGTTGTTGAAGGCGTATAGGTTTAAGGATTTCAAGGCGGCCTTGGCCTTCATTAACCTGGCGGGGGCCATCGCCGAGCAGCAGGGCCACCACCCGGAAATCCATAACATCTGGAATCAGGTGACCCTCCGGCTCTGCACCCACGACGCTGGCGACCGGATCACCGAGAAAGATTTGACCCTCGCCCGCGCGCTCCAATCCCTGTCCCTCCCGTGATCGACGATCCTGTAGAGGCTTTGGACATCCTCCTGGAAGAGCTCAAGCGCCAGAAGGCCGCCGGGGTGCGTCGCGTCAGCATCACGGCCGACTCCCTGGCCGCCTTGAAGGCCCTCGCCGGCACGCCGGCCGCGCCGGCCACACCTGCTCCCGCTAAGCCTGTCGTGGCCCCTTCGCCTGCGCCCGCCCGCCCGGTGACACCGGTGGCCGCCGCGCCCAAGTCCGTCGCCGCCGCTGCGCCGATACCCGCTGCGCCGATCTTCACCCTCGTCGCCGGCCCGAAGGCCGAGCGTATGCAGGCGTTGCGGCAGCTCATCGAGGCGTGCGCCGAGACGAAGAAGCATCTGGTCGCCCCGCAGCGGCCGCTCCTCGGCCACGGCTCGCTCGACGCCAAGGTCGTGTTCGTCGGTGAAGCGCCCACCATCGTCGAGATGGAGGCCGGCCAGGCCTTCGCGGGCGAGTCCGGCGAGCTGCTCCAGAAGATCCTCTCCGCCGCGGCGATCAATCCCGCCGACTGTTATTTCGTACCCGTCATGGTGTGGCGTCCGGAGCCCCCGACCCAATACGGCAAGCGCCCGCCGACCGCGCGCGAGATCGCCTTCAACCTGCCATACCTCCGCGCGCAGATCGAAATCGTCGCCCCGCGCGCCGTCGTCGCCTTGGGCGCGCAGGCCTTCGAAGCGCTGCACGGACGCACGCCGTCGATCACGCAGGCCCGCGGCCAGTGGTTCGACCTCAGCGGCGTGCCGCTCCTGCCGACGTTCCATCCCAATTATCTCCTGCACACGCCCAGCGCCTCCGCCAAGCGGATCGTCTGGGAGGACTTCCTGCTCCTGATGGAGAAGCTCGGCCTGCCGATCAGCGAGAAGCAACGCGCCTTCTTCGCGACGAAGTAAGGCTCAGCGGACCGAGTCGCTCAGGCGGCTGAGCGTGAAAGACAGCACCTGCGAATTACGGCCGCTCCCCTTGAGCGACTTTCGCCGTTCGGCCGGCAGGTCCGTCAGCGCGCCCGGCACGAAGCCGCAGGCGGACTGGAAGAAGCCCTGCGTCTGCGTGGTGAGCGCGATGAGTTTCTTGGCGCCGAGCTTCTTGGCCTGACGCTTGGCGAACTCGACGAGTTTGCTCCCGACGCCGCGGCCGTGGTAGAACGGCTGCACGTAGACCGCACCGAGTTCCATCGCCTTGCCGCCGGGGTAGGCCCGGAGGGCGGCGCAGCCGATGATGCTGTCATCGATCTCGTAGACGTAGAAGTCGGCGTAGGACTGTTCGATCTGCTGGCGCGTACGCGCCACGAGGGCGTCGCTCTTCGCGCCGTGCTTGGCGAGATTGTAGAGAGCCTGGGCGTCCTTCTTCTTCGCTTGGCGGATGCGGTCGTAGTCGTTGGCGTGCACCATCGTGCCGAGGCCGACCTTGTCGAAGATCTCGGTGAGGAGGCACCCGAAGACGCGGCCGTCGAGGATGTGGGCGCGCGGCACGTCGTTATCCAACGCCTTGGCGGCCTGGACGGCTTTGCTGCGGATGCGCGGATCCAGCTTCGCGTGCTTGTCCGCGAGGAGGCGCTTGAGGTCGTCTTCCGGCAGGTTGAGCTGCACGACGCCGTCGACCTGCAGGCCGCTGAAGGGCGTGAGGTAGATCAGCTTCGAGGCGCCGAGGGCCACCGCGAGCTCCATGGCGAGGTGGTCGCTGTTGACGCGCAGGGACTGGCCTTCGCGGTCGCACACGATCGGCGTGACGAGCGGGAGGATGTCCTGAGAGAGCATGGACTTCAGGATCGCGGCGTCGACCTTCTCGACCTTGCCGGTGTAGAGGTGGTCCACGCCCTTGAGGCGGCCGACCTTGGTCGAGCGGACGGCGTTGGTGATGGCGCAGCGCAGGCCGGCCTGGGAGAGGTTCTCGAGGACGGACTGCGAGACGAGCGCCGAGGCCTCGCGCGCGAGCGACATGGTCGAGACGTCGGTGGGGCCTGCGCCCTGGATGTCGGAGAGCGCGATGTTGTGCTCGCCGGCGAGGCCGACGAGTTGCTGGCCGATGCCGTGCACGAGCACGACCTTGATGGAGAGGCTGCGCAGGACGGCGATGTCGGTGACGATGTTCGCGAAGTTCTCGTGGGACACGATCGAGCCGTCGA
>JAUMEU010000027.1:0-18882 GCA_032120295.1 Opitutales bacterium
CAATTTCGGCGCCGAAGGCCTCTCCTTTCTTTTTGACGAACCGACCCAGAGTCCCATCGTCAGACGACTCAGGACAGTCCGATGGTGTAATGGTAGCACAGGAGATTCTGATTCTCCTTGTCTAGGTTCAAATCCTAGTCGGACTATTTCCTGAAAGCAAAAAGCCCTCTCAAGAGGGCTTTTTCATGCCTAGATGGGACGCCTCAGCGGGCGTTCCAGAAGATCATGAGGTTCTTGGTGTGGCGCCCGGCGACGATGAGGTCGGGCTTGCCGTCGCCGTCGAGGTCGGCGGCCTTGAAGTCTTCGACGGAGATGGCCTCGGTCGAGATGACGTCCGTGCGCCAGGTCTTGCCGGCGTCGTCGAGCGGGGTGAGCAGGCGGATGCCGCGTTCCGTGGGCTTGGCGCCGCGCCAGCCGATCATGACCTGGTCGGAGCCGGTGCCGAGGAAGTCGGCGCAGGCGACCGCGTGCCCGTCCTTGTAGCCGTCGAGGATCGGCTGGCGCTGCCAGACGCCGCCGGCGTCGCGGGTGTAGACCGCGGACTTCGTGCCGTGGAAAGGTTCGACGGTCGCGATCATCGCGCCCGAGGGGAGCTTGCCGGCGCGGAGTTCGCCGACGGGTTCGGTGGTCAGCTGCGTGTGGCTCCACTTGCCGTCGGCATACGAGTTGAACCAGATGCCTTCCTTGGAGCCGGTCAGGAGCTGCTGGGCGATGTGGCGCTGCCAGCGGACGGGTTCGAGGTTGTGCGTGATGTGGCTGACGTCGTTGACGACCTCGGTCGTCCATTCGTCCTTCGGATTGGCGGGCTTGCGGTAGGCGAGGAGCTTGGCGCCCGCGCCGACGCCGCCCTTGTTGCCCACGCCGTGGAGGGGCTGCACGACGAGATCCCAGCGGGCCGTCGCGACTTCGACCCAGGCCATGCGATGCACGGTCGGTTCATGGTGGAGTTTCACCGCTTCCCACTTCTGGGTGCGATCGGCGGGCGGGATGAGATAGAAGACCGCGCCGCTCTTCACCGTGTCGCCGGGATTCCAGCCCGCGCCCACGGCGATCTCGGCCTTGCCGTCGCCGTCGAGGTCCTGGGCGGCGACGCAGACGTTGTCTTCCTTCGTGAGGTTCTCGGCGATGACGTGCTTCTTCCAGGTGGGATTCTGATACCACTGGATCGTGGTCTTGTCGGCCAGGACGATGTCCTTCTTGCCGTCGCCATCGACGTCGGCGATCGCGAGGCCGTAGCCGATCTCGATCTGGCCGATCTCCTGCGGACGGAATTTCGCTTCCGGCGCGGCGGACGCGAGGGCGGCAAGGAGGAGGGCGAGGAGCGGGGTCGGCTTCATGACGTAGGGGGTAAGGCATCCGACCCTGCCTGTCGACCGCGGTTCCGCGACATGAGAGGTAGGGACAGCACCACGTGCTGTCCTAGGTGCAAAAGTGCAAATCGGCCTACGGCCTGTGCAAAGATGGACGCACGGCTCATGGGGAGACCGGAAACCGGAATAGATGCTGCGGGTTTAATGAATGGCCCCAGCTAATCATCCGGTTTCCGGTTTCCCTTTGAGCGCTGTCTCACTGTCTTGGGTAGGGTTGAGCGCCCTCGCTCAACCGCGGCTGACCAAGGTTGGTCAGCCCTACCTTGAGACACGAGGCATCTCCGGGTCCCAGGTCTCGGCCCTCGGGTCTCAGGTGCGGATGATCAGGTACAGGTGCGGGTGCGGGGAAAATTCAGTTCCTGAACCTGTACCCGAACCTGAGGACCTGTACCTGGTACCTGGCTGCCGAGACCCGAGACCTGAAAATGTATTCCACCCCAGCTAATCATCCGGTTTCCGGTTTCCCTTTGAGCGAACCTAACCCCCCTCCATTGAGGCACCTATGTCGTGACGCGGTCCCGACCCTACCAAGGCAGCACTCCCCCGATACTCGATACTCCATACTCTCAGTTCCTCCCTCGGGCCCTCCAGCCCTCAAGTCCTCCGGCCCTCGTGACAATCTTACGCCGTCAGTCGCTCGAGGCACTCCGCATACAGCGCCTGCGTCTTCTGCACGACGTCGGCGGGCAGGGTCGGGCCCGGAGCGGTCTTGTCCCACGGCTGGGTCTCGAGCCAATCGCGGACGAACTGCTTATCGTAAGAAGGCTGGGCGCGGCCGGGCTGCCAGGTGGCGGCGGGCCAGTAGCGGGAGGAGTCGGGCGTCAGGACTTCGTCGATGAGCACGAGCGAACCGTCCGGGGCGCTGCCGAATTCGAACTTCGTGTCGGCGAGGATCACGCCGGCCTTGGCCGCGCGTTCGGCGCCCATGCGGTAGAGCGCGAGGGACGACTCCTGAACCGTGCGGAAGACCTTCTCGCCGAGGATCTCGCCGCAGCGAGCGCGGGTGATCGCCTCGTCGTGGCCTTCGGCGGCCTTGGTCGAAGGGGTGAAGATCGGCTGCGGGAGCTTCGAGCCGTCGAGCAGGCCGGCCGGGAGCGGGTGGTCGAGGATGCCGCCGGTCTTCTGGTATTCCTTGAAACCGCCGCCGGCGAGGTAGCCGCGGACGACCGCTTCGACCGGCTGGGGCTGAAGCTTGCGCACGAGCATCGAGCGCGGGATCAGGTGTTCGTGGCCATGCAGGGCCTTGGCCAGCGCGTTGGCGTGGTCGGGCACGAGGTGGGTCGGGAAGACGAGGCGGGCCTGGTCGAACCACCAGAGGCTGATCTGGGTGAGCAGGATGCCTTTGCCCGGGACGCCGTTGGGCATCACGACGTCGAACGCCGAGAGACGGTCGGTCGCCACGATCAGGTAATGCGAGCCCAGGTCGAAGACCTCGCGGACCTTGCCCTTCGCCTTGAGCGGGTAGGGCAGGCCGGTGACGGTCATCAGCGCTTCGGCGGGCAGGGGCGGCGTCTTCATCCTGCCACGGAGATAGGGCAGGGCGGGGCGGCAGGGCAAGGTGGTTCGTCGTTGAGGCGGCGGCGTCCGCGGTCAGCCTCGGACGGACCGATGGAACTCCGCGACGCCCATTGCCACTATCAGTTCGCCGAGGTCCCTTATGCCGCGGTTGAACAGGCCCGGGCGGACGGCGTCGGTCAGGCGATGATCAACGGCAGCGCCCCCGCCGACTGGCCGGACGTGGCCGCGCTCGCGCGTCTCGATCCACGGAACCGCGTCTCGTTCGGCCTGCATCCGTGGGACGTCCCGACCGCGCCGGCGGGCTGGGAGGCGGAACTGCGCGCCATCCTGCTCGCACACCCGAGCGCCGGCGTCGGCGAGATGGGCCTCGACCGCTGGGTGAAGGACTTCGACCCCGTCGCCCAGGAGGCGGCCTTCCGGACGCAGCTCGCGCTGGCCGGCGAACTCAACCGCGCGCTCACGATCCACGCCGTCAAGGCGATCGGGCCGCTGATGGACATCCTGCGCGCCGCCGAGCTGCCGCGGCGTGGCTTCCTGCTGCACAGCTGGAACGGGCCGGTCGAGCTCGTGCCGGAACTCGCGAAGCTCGGAGCGTATTTCTCCTTCAGCGCGCACCACCTCATCCCGCGCAAGGCCGACCTGCGCGTCCAGTTCGCCGCCGCCATCCCCCGCGAACGCATCCTCGTCGAGACCGACGCGCCCGCGCTCTGCCCCGCGCCGGAATTCCGCCTGCGCGAACTCGCGCCGGACGCGGCCGGCACGGAGCAGAACCATCCGTCGAACCTCGTGCGGAACAACGCCGAGCTCGCGCGGACCATGGGCGTCACGCCGGAAGAATCCGCCGCGCTGACCTCCGCGAACTTCGCGCGCCTATTCGGGGCGTAGGAGCGAGAGGCGCAGAGCTTCTCCCGCGGCCGCGAGGCCGAACGCGCCGGCCACGTGGGCGGCCGTGCCGTAGCCCCACTCGCAGTTCGGACGCAGGTCTTCGCCTTCGGGGATCTCGCCGCCCGGCAGGCCTGCGCAATCCGTCGGCTGCGTGAACGGTTCGTCGGACCACACGCACGAGACGCCGAAGGGCGTCTTGCCGCGGGGGAAGTCGAAATTCTGGCGCAGGCGTTTGCGCACGAGCATCATCAGCGGATCGTCACGCGAGTCGCGCAGGTCGGTGATCTTGAGCCGCGTGCCGTCGAGCCTGCCCGCGCAGCCGCCGACCGTGACCACGGGCAGCTTACGGTTCACCGCCTCGGCGATCAGGCCGCACTTCGGCGAAAGCGCGTCCATCGCGTCGACGACCACGCCGTCGAAATCCGCGAGCACCTCGTGCGGGTTGAAGCGCGAGAGGAAGCGCTGGTGGAGGGTCGTGCGGACCGCGGGATGGATCGCGCGGGCGCGTTCGGCGACCGCCTCCGTCTTCGGGCGGCCTTCGTTGCCGGCGACCGCGTGGAGTTGGCGGTTCGTGTTCGAGACGCAGACCGCGTCGCCGTCGACGAGGGAGAGGTGGCCGACGCCGGAGCGCGCGAGGGCTTCGACGGTCCACGAGCCGACTCCGCCGAGGCCGACGACGAGGAAGGACGAGCGGGCCAGGCGCTCCATGCCGGCGCGCCCGTAGAGGCGGCCGATGCCGGCGAAGCGTTGGAGATGATCCGCGTCCATGCGCCCAATGAAGCGGGGAAGCGGCCGCACTCCAAGGCGGAAGCGTGGCCGGGTCCGGGCTTGCTGGCCGGCGACGGCCGGGCATCGTGTCCGCCGATGTCCGTGAGTCCCGCCGCCCAGCCCCTTCACCCGCCTCGGGAGACTCGTCTGCGGGCGGGCCTCAAGATCGGCGCGATCGGTCTCGGGCTCGGCCTCCTCGGCGCCACCCTCTTCATCGTTCCGCAGCAGATGCCGGCGAACGCCGTGCTCAAGGTCTTCGCCGAAGCCCGGGCCGGGCTGCTGACGGAGCGCTTCGAGCGCGAGGCCTGGCCGGCGAACGCCGAGCTTACGGCCGTCCTCGGGCCCGAGCGGGCGCGGCGCCTCCGCGTGCTCATCGCCGAATGTCCCATCGCGGGGACCTGGCGGTTCGCCGGCGTCAAGTCCGCGGGCGCGGGCGCGATCATCTTCACGCCCGCCGAACCGGGTCAGGCGTACGAACGCTGCCTACGGCTCGTGGACACGTGGATCGACGACGGCGATCCGGCGGCCGGCGACTTTGTCGTCGGGCCGGACTCCGCGCGGCTCCGCCTCAGCGCCGAGTGATCGCTTCGGCCCGCTGGCGCAGGTCGGCGTCGAACAGCGCGTCGATCAGCGCGTCGAGGTCGCCTTCGAGCACCTGCTCGATGCCGTGGACCGTGAGGTCGATGCGGTGGTCCGTGATGCGGTTCTGCGGGAAGTTGTAGGTACGGATGCGCTCGGAGCGGTCGCCGGAGCCCACCTGCGTCTTGCGGTCCTGGGCACGCGCCTCGCGTTCCTTGGCGCGGGTCAGGTCGAGCAGGCGGGAGCGGAGGACGCGCAGGGCCTTCTGGCGGTTGCGTAGCTGCGAGCGTTCGTCGGCGCAGTAGACCATCAGCCCCGTCGGCTTGTGGATGATCTGCACCGCGGATTCCGTCTTGTTGACGTGCTGGCCGCCGGCGCCGCTCGCGCGGGCCACGGACATGTCGAGGTCTTCCGGCTTCAGCACCACCTCGGCCTCTTCGGCTTCGGGGAGGACCGCGACCGTGGCGGCCGACGTGTGCACGCGGCCCGAGGCCTCGGTGGCGGGCACGCGCTGGACGCGGTGCACGCCGGCCTCGTGGCGGAGGTGGGCCATCGCGCCTTCGCCCTCGACGAGCAGGACCGCGTCGCGCACCCCGCCCAGGTCGGACGGCGAGAGGGACATCAGTTCGTGCTTCCAGCCGCGCTTCTCGGCGAAGCGCGTGTAGGCGCGGAGGAGCTCGGCGGCGAAGAGGGAGGCCTCTTCGCCCCCGGTGCCGGCCCGGATTTCTACAAGAGCATTACGAGAATCGTCCGGATCGGGCGGGATGATGGACCGGATCAGCTGTTCGCGGGCCGTCTCGACGGCCGGGGCGAGGCGGGCGACCTCTTCGGCGGCCATCGCCCGGAGCTCCGGATCGGCCTCGGCGCCCATCGTCCGGGCGTCCGCGAGCTCCTTTTCCAGGCCCGCCAGCACGTCATCGGCCTTCACCGCCTTGGACGTGAAACGGAGTTCGGCGCCGAGGGCGGCCGCCCGGCGGTTGTCGGCGAACGTCGCCGGGTCGGCGAGCAGTCCCTCGAGCTCGGCCAGGCGGCGGCGGAAGCCGGTCAGGTCGGGGCGGAGGGGGTCGGCGGACATCGGAGAAGAGGGTTAATCGGGCTTGGACAGAAGACGTCCGTTCGTTATTCAATGGAGTGCGGCAGGCTCCCCTCCGCAAGCCCGACCTTCATCCCTTTTCCGACCGATATGCAGCCCAAGGAACCCGCGCTCCGCGGCACCCACGTCGTCACCTGCGTGTGGGACTTCGACAAGACCCTCTGTCCGGGGTACATGCAGACCCCGCTTTTCAAGGCCTTCGGAGTCGACGAGGAGCAGTTCTGGAAGGAGACCAACCAGCTGCCGGCCCTGTACGCGCGCAAGGGCATCCGTACGCCGAAGGATTCCGTCTACCTCAACCACCTGCTCAGCTACGTGAAGGCCGGCCTCATGAAGGGCCTGACCAACCGTCGCCTCCGCGAGCTCGGCGCCGAGATCGAGCTCTGCCCCGGCCTGCCGCAGTTCTTCCCCGCGCTCAAGGAGCACGTCCGTGAGCTCGGCCGGAAGCACAACGTCGAGGTCGTCCTCGAGCATTACGTCATCAGCACCGGCCTCGCCGAGATGATCCGCGGTACCTCGCTCGCCGGGCATTGCGACGGCATCTACGGCTGCGAGTTCCTCGAGCACCCGCTGCCCCCGCACTTCACCAAGCAGGACGAACTCGCGCTGGACCTGCCGACCGAGATCACCCAAGTGGCCGCGATGGTCGACAACACCATCAAGACCCGCTTCCTCTTCGAGATCAACAAAGGCTCGAACAAGAACGCCGAGATCGACGTCAACGCCGTCGTCCGCCCCGAAGACCGCCGCGTGCCCTTCGAGAACATGATCTACGTCGCCGACGGCCCCAGCGACGTCCCCGTCTTCTCGCTCCTACGCAAGAACGGCGGCAAGGCCTTCGCCGTCTACGTGCCCGAGAGCGAAGCCGAGTTCGCGCAGAACGACGCCCTCCTGCAGGCCGGTCGCGTGCATGGCTACGGCCCGTGCGACTATTCCGCCGCGTCCTTCACCCCGAAGTGGATCCGCCACGCCCTCACCAGCATGGTCGAGCGCCTCGCCCAGGAGCACGCCCGCGCCCTCGCCGCGCGTGTCACCCGCCCGCCCCGCCACATCCACGCCGAACCGCTGCCGCCCGGCGCCGCGGACGCCGCTTCGCAGGGCACCTTTTTCGGCGAATAATCATGCCCGCTCCCGTCCGCAAACGTTCCGCCACGCTCGCCCGTCCGGCCAGCGAGAGCCGCCCGCTCCTCGCCGCCGTGCTCGCGCTCGGGGCCGCCTACCTGCTCGTGGCGATGCTCTTCAAGGGCGCCGCCGACCAGAATCTCCTCCCGCAGTGGCTCGAACAGACCTTCGGCCTGCCGGCCGCCTCGGACGCGACCCTCACCGACAACCCGTGCGGCGCCTTCGGGGCCACGCTCGCGGTCGTCGTCTTCGCCCTGTTCGGGTACGCCGCCTTCCTTATCCCGTTCTTCCTCTTCGCCGCGGCGTGGTTCGCGCTCAACCAGCGCGCGCACACCCTGTGGCCGGTCAAGGTCACGCTGATGGCGCTGTGCGTCATCCTCTTCGCGCCCATCCTGACGCTGTGGCTCGGCACCGCGCGGGACGTCGCCATCGCCTTTGATCCGCGCGGACCCGGCGGCGTGCTCGGCGAGACGCTCGACGGCGCGGTCTTCCGTCCGATCCTCGGCGACTACGGCACCTGGATCCTCGTCTTCCCCTACGGCTTCTGCCTGCTTGGCGCCCTCGCCGACGACCCCAAGGCCACGCTTTCCTCCTGGATCGCCGAGATGCGCGACGCCTTCGGCGCGTGGAACGCCGAACGCAAGGCCGCCACCCTCAAGGCCGCCGAAGAACAGCGCCGGCGCGACCAGGGCGCCGCCGAGCTCCGCCGCAAGCAGCAGGAAGTCGTGGGCGCCGTGATGTCGGTCCCGCAGCCGAAGGAGACCGTCAAGCCGGTCTCGAAGTCCGTCCCGGTCGCAGTCGACACGCCGCACGAAGGCCCGGAGGACGATGAAGCAGCCGGCCCAGACCTCGTCCAGCCGGACAACGTGAGCATCTCCGCCGACGCGCCCAAGGTCGAGAAAGCCAGGCCCACGCCCGTCGCTGCTGACGCGGAAGACGAGGACGAAGCAGAAGTTCCCGAAGCCAAGCCGCCGCGCAAGGCGCCCGAGCCGCTCGGCCCCCAAGCCGGCAAGGTGCTCGTCGTGCAGCCCGACAAGATCGAGAAGGCCCGCGCCAGCCAGGTCATCAAGAAGCGCGGAGACTACGTCTTCCCTGAGATCAGGATGCTCAACGAGCCGGCCGCCGGCTCCAAGGCCGCGCCCGAGGATTTCCGCAAGCGCGCCGCCGACCTCATCGAGACCCTCAAGCAGTTCAAGGTCGACTGCGTGCCGGTCGATCCCGCCAACGGCGTCGACGTCGGCATCCAGCAGGGGCCGTCGATCACCCGCTATGAGATCAAGCCCGCCCCGGGCGTGCGCGTGGAGAAGATCTCCAACCTCTCGAACAACATCGCGATGAACCTCGAAGCCGAGGCCGTGCGCATCTTGGCGCCCGTGCCGGGCAAGGGCACCGTCGGCATCGAGATCCCGAACAAGAGCCGCAAGGACGTCCTTCTCCGCGAGATCATCGAATCCAAGGCCTGGGCCGAGGCCGCGATGGAGCTGCCTGTCGTGCTGGGCGTGGACAGCGTCACCAACAAGCCCGTCATCCAGGACCTCGCCAAGATGCCGCACGCGCTCATCGCCGGCGCCACCGGCCAGGGCAAGTCGGTCTGCATCAACGCGATCATCGTCTCGCTCCTCTACCGCTGCACGCCGCAGGACCTGCGCTTCATCATGGTCGACCCCAAGGTCGTCGAGCTGCAGATCTACAACAACCTCCCGCACCTGCTCATCCCGGTCGAGACCGACCCCAAGCGCGTGCCCGCCGCCCTCAAGTGGCTCATCGCGGAGATGTCTCAGCGCTACAAGATCTTCGCCAAGTGCGGCGTGAAGAACATCACCGGCTTCAACGCCAAGATCGCCAAGGAAGCCGGCGTCCCGAAGCAGGAGGAACTCGCGCTCAGCCCCGACGAGCTGGCGGCCGCCGTCGCCGCGGCCGAGGAGGCCGTCGACGACGGCGTGCGCGTCCCGACCGAGAAGCTGCCTTACATCGTCTGCATCATCGACGAGATGGCCGACCTCATGATGGTCGCCGCCCAGGACATCGAGACCTCCGTCGCGCGCATCGCCCAGCTGGCCCGCGCCGCCGGCATCCATCTCGTGCTCGCCACGCAGCGTCCGTCGACGGACGTCATCACCGGCCTCATCAAGGCCAACCTGCCCACGCGCATCGGCTTCAAGGTATCGTCGCAGATCGACTCGCGCACCATCCTCGACCGCGGCGGCGCCGAGACGCTCGTCGGCCGCGGCGACATGCTCTTCGTGCCTCCGGGAAGCGCCACGCTCAACCGCGTGCAGGGCGCCTTCGTCGGCGAGCAGGAAGTCGCCGCCATCGTCGAGTTCCTGGCGGAGAAGAACGGCAAGCCCGAGTTCGCCCAAGACGTCATCAAAGCCATCAAGGACGGCGCGGAAGGCGGCGAGGGCTCCGAAGAGGGCGAGGAAGGCGAAGACCCGCTGGTGGCCCAGAGCTGGGCGATCATCAAGGAGACGCGCCGCGCCTCGGTGTCGATGCTGCAGCGTCGCCTCAAGCTCGGCTACAACCGCGCCGCCCGCATCATGGATATCCTCCACGACAAGGGTTACGTCGGTCCCGAGAACGGTTCGAGCCCCCGCGAGATCCTCGTCGACTAGAGTCGAGGGCCGGAGGACACGAGGGCCGGACCTCAAGGGAGCATGGAGTATCGGGGGAGTGATCGCCTCGGGTAGGGTTGAGCGGCTCGCTCAACCTTGCATCGAGGCAGCTAGGTCGTGACGCGGTCCCGACCCTGCCCAAGGCAGAGAGGCGGCGCTCAAAGGGAAACCGGAGACCGGATGATTGGCTGGGGAATATTTTCAGGTCTCGGGTCTCGGCCGTCGGGAGCCAGGTTCAGGTGTTCAGGTTCGGGTCCCAGGTTCAGGATCTGCATTTTGTCCCGTACCCGTACCTGTACCTGATCACCCGTACCCGAGACCCGAGGGCCGAGACCTGGGACCCGGGAATGTCTCCCGCATCTCGAGGTAGGGCTGACCACCCTTGGTCAGCCGCGGTTGAGCGAGGGCGCTCAACCCTACCCATTTTAGGTATTAGCGGTTAGCGGTCGGGAAATGCACTTCCCGCCACCTGCCACCCGGGGCCGCCACCCGCCACCTGAATCTCGTCTCTCACTTTTGCACCTATGTCGTGACGCGGTCCCGACCCTACCCAAGGCAGAGAGGCTTTCCTCCTGCCCTCGTAGCCACTTATTTCTTCTTTTCCTTCTTCTTACGCTCGGGGACGACAGGCTTCTTCTTTTTCTCGGGCTCGGGGATGGATGGTTCCGGCGTAGGCTGGGTCGGATCGACCGTGGGCGCGGGCGCGTTCGGATCGAAGAAAGGCTTCGGCGTGGCGGGCGGCGGGGCGGCTTCCTTGGCGGGTTCGGCGGCGACGGCTAGGGCGGCCACGAAGAGCAGGGCGAGTGGGCGCATGGGGTTACGGATTAAACATCGCGGCTGAGCGGAAGTTGCAAGCCATCCGGCGACGGGCATGAAAAAGCCCCGTCGGCCGGGGCTTCCTCAGGAGGGCGCAGGGCCGAATCAGGCGCCGGCAGCCTTCTTGGGCTTCTCGGCTGTCGGCTTCTTCTCGGCCTTCGGTTCGGGCTTTTCAGGCTTCTTGGATTCCGGCTTCTTTCCTTCCGGCTGGGCTTCGTCGGATTCTTTCTTCGGCTTGGAGAGTTCCTTGGCGACGGCGGCGCCGGTGACGACCGCGGCTTCGGCCAGTTTGGCGTTGGCGGCGGAACCGACGATCTTGCCCGTGCCGATGGCGGCGAGCTTGTCGGCCTCGGCCTGCGCGGCCTTCGCGGCGTCCAGGGCCATCTGCGTCGTGGCGTCGACCGTCTGTAAGACGAGCGAGACGGGATCAGCTACGGCTGCCGGAGCGGGTTCTTCGGCCTTGGCCTCCTTCTTGGGCTTCTTCTCCTTCTCGGCCTTCTCCGCGGTGGCGGTCTTGTTGCCGCCGGGCGGGGTCGGGCCGCTCGGCTTCTTGGTGCTGGGGCTAGTGGAGGCGGCGAACGCGACGGATGCGGCGGCGAGCCAGGCGAGCAGAGAAGTCTTCATCTTGGGGATATTACACCGCTAGGCGGGGGGAGTTTCAACCACGGTCCGGCCGGAAGCCGCAGAAAACCGCCCCTGATCAGGCGATTCGGCCTGATCAGTTGGCTTCAAGGCCTCTTTGCCCGGGAAAGGATCTAACCGGCCGCCTTGAGGGGGCCGCCTCCGGGGCTCGCTGCGAGGAGCGCAGGGCCCTCAGACTGACTCATTCCTGTGGCATTTTTTTAACCTTCAGAGGCTTGCCATGCCCAATAGCAGGCATTGATTTCAGCCTATGCATCACGACCAGCTGCTCATCAATAATCGCAATTGGGCCGAGAACATGAAGCTCACCCAGCCGGCGTTCTTCGAGGAACTTTCCAAAGTCCAGACCCCGAAGTTCCTCTGGATCGGCTGCGCCGACAGCCGCGTGCCCTCCACGCAGATCACCGGCATGATGCCCGGCTCCATCTTCACGCATCGCAACATCGCGAACGTCGTCGTGCACACCGACTTGAACTGCCTCTCGGTCATCCAATACGCCGTCGAGTATCTCAAGGTGGAGCACATCATCGTCTGCGGTCATTACGGTTGCGGCGGGGTCAACGGAGCACTCCAGGGCGCCAAACTCGGTCTCATCGACAACTGGCTGCGTCATATCCGCGATGTCATGCACAAGCATGCCTCCACGATGGCGGAGTATGCGGGCAAGGATGCGCTCTCCGCGTTGTGCGAACTTAACGCCATCGAGCAGGCCAATAACGTCTGTCAGACTTCGATCGTCCAAGACGCCTGGAATCGCGGCCAGAAGCTCAGCGTCCACGCCTGGGTTTACGGACTTAGCGACGGCCTAATCAATGACCTCGGCTTCCATGCCAGCGCGATGGAAGACCTCACCCCTAACTACGGAGAAGCCATCAGTCGCGTCCGGTCACGGGGGGTTGCCTCTAGGAAGTAACCTGGCTTGCGGCGGTCCACGCGGAGGCTTGCCTCGGCGCATGACCGAACACGACCGCCCGCGCGAACGTCTCGTCCGCCTCGGGCCGCGCGCCCTCCTCGACGCCGAGCTCATCGAGCTCCTGATCGGCGCCGGCACCAAGGGCGCGCCGGCCCCCGTCGTCGCTTCGGCCCTGCTTGCCGAGTCCGGCACGCTGGCCGCGCTCGCGACCTGGGACACGCATGACTTCGGGCGCGTCCATGGGCTCGGCCCCGCCAAGGCCGCCGAGCTGGCGGCCGCGATGGAACTAGCTCGGCGGATCCGTGAACGCGCGCAGGATCCCGGGGAGAAGCTCGACGCACCGGCCAAGGTCTGGGCGCGGCTCGAGCCCTTCGCGGCCGGGCTGGCGGTCGAGAAATGCTGGGTGCTCTGCCTCAACCGCCGGAACCGCCTGCTCGCCCTGCATGAGGTCAGCTCCGGCACCGCGACCAGCGCGTTGCTGCATCCGCGCGAGGTCTTCCGGCACGCGCTCAAGCACGCGGCTTCGGCGGCCATCGTCGCCCACAACCATCCGAGCGGTGACCCCACCCCCAGTCCGGCGGACCGGGCGGTGACCCGGCAGTTGGCCGATGCGGGGAGGGTGGTCGGCGTCGAACTACTGGACCATGTGGTCGTGGGCCGTCCGGAGGCTGATCCGGCGGGGAAGGGCTGGTTCAGTTTCGGTGAGGCAGGCTTGATTTAGCGGAACTATCGGGTGTTCTTGGGGGTCGTAACCCCATGCCCATTTCCCGGACCATCAAGGTCGGGCTCGCCGTCGTCGGTGTGGCCGTCCTCGCCTTCGCCGCTCGCCAAGGGCAACGCTATTATAAGAAGCACTTGGCCGCTCCCCGGACCGGGGAAGCCGTCTACCGACAGGATTGCCTGAGCTGCCACGGCCCGGCGGGCGAGGGCGTCGCCGGTAAGTCGGACGAACCCCTCGTCGGCGAGAAGTCGGTCGCTTCTCTTGCCAAGTACATCGCCCGCGAGATGCCCGAGAACGACCCCGGCACCCTGTCGATGGCCGACGCCACCGCTTCGGCCGAATACATCTACCAGGCCTTCTATTCCGCCGAGGCCCGCGCGCGGAATCATCCCCCGCGCATCGAACTGGCCCACCTTACCGTCCGCCAATACCGTGAGAGCATCGCCGACCTGCTCGGTTCGCTCCGCGGGGCCGCCGGCACGACCGAGTCGGGCGGACTGGCCGGCACCTACCGCGAGCGCCCGGAGCGCGACCCCAAGATGCCGGACCGGAACCGGCCGGAGGTCACCTTCAAGAAGCAGGTCGACCCGGTCATCGACTTCGACTTCGGCGCGAACGCGCCGGAGAAGGGCACGTACGCCGCGCAGTTCAGCATCAATTGGCTGGGCTCAGTCCTCGTCCCCGATACCGGTGAATACGAATTCCGCGTCACGTCCCTCAACGGCGTCCGCCTGTACGTGAATCCGCCCGAAGGCGGCAACGAGAAGAACGCCCTCATCGACCTCTGGGTGAGCTCGGGCAAGTCGCGTTCGGCCCATGCGTCGGTCTTCCTGCTCGGCGGGCGCAGCTACCCGGTCAAGATCGAGTTCTTCAAGTACAAGGACAAGACCGCGGGCCTGAAGCTCGAGTGGCGGCCGCCCGGCGGCGACTGGACCGTGGTCCCGCGTTCGCACCTTTCGCCGCACTGGTCTTCCCACGTCAACGTCGTCTCCGTGCCGCTGCCGCCCGATGACGGCAGCATCGGCTACGAACGGGGCGCTTCCGTCTCGCGGGAGTGGACCGAGGCCGTCGCCAAGGGTGCGCTGCAGGTCTCCGCGATGATCGGGCCGGGCGTGTTCGGCCTCGCCGGCACCAAGGCCGACGCGCCGGACCGCGCCGAGAAGCTCAAGGCCTTCTCGCTGCGCTTCGCCCAGCTCGCCTACCGCCGGCCGCTGACCGACGAACAGAAGGCCGACCTCGCCGCGATCTACGCCGGCGACGTCGCCCCGGAGGTCGCCGCCAAGCGCGCCTTCATCTTCACGCTCTCCAACCCCGCGTTCCTGTACCCCGGCATCGGACCGCAGGACGACTACGCCGTCGCCTCGCGCCTCGCGCTCACCCTGTGGGATTCCGTCCCGGACGCGCCGCTGCTCAAGGCCGCCGCCGACGGCCAGCTGAAGACCGACGCCCAGGTCCGTCAGCAGGCCCAGCGCATGATGAAGGACGTGCGCGCCAAGGCGAAGCTCCGCGACTTCCTGCATGATTGGCTCCACGTCGAGGAAGGCGCCGAGATCGCCAAGGACCAGAAGGAGTATCCTGGCTTCGACCAGGGACTCGTCATGGACCTGCGTACCTCGCTCGACCTCTTCGCCGAGAGCGTCGTCTGGTCGGAGAAGTCGGATTACCGCCAGCTCCTTCTCGCCGACACCATCCTGATGAACGAGCGCCTCGCTAAGTTCTACGGCCAGAAGGTCGCGCCCGGCGGCGGCTTCCAGCCGGTCAAGATGGACGCCGACCAGCGTGCCGGCGTGCTGACGCATCCCTATCTGCTCGCGACCTTCTCGTACACCAAGTCCACCTCCCCGATCCACCGCGGCGTCTTCGTGACGCGTAACATCCTCGGGCGCATGCTCAAGCCGCCGCCCATGGCCATCGCCTTCATGGACGACAAGTTCGACCCCTCGTTCACCATGCGCGAGAAGGTCGCCGAGCTGACCTCCAAGCCGGCGTGCATGTCGTGTCACGTCACCATCAATCCGCTGGGCTTCAGCTTCGAGCGCTTCGATGCCGTCGGCCGCGTGCGCGCGCTGGATAATCAAAAGCCCGTCGACCCGGTGTCCGACTACGTCGCCAGCGACGGCACGGTGCTCAAGCTCACCGGCGCCCGCGATGTGGGCGTCCATGCCGCGGAAAGTCAGGCCGGCCAGGCCGGCTTCGTGCGCAACCTCTTCCACTCGCTTGTGAAGCAGCCCCCGGCCGCCTATTCGCCCGAGCTCGTCGGCCAGCTGACCGACAAGTTCCGCGCCGACGGCTTCCACGTCCGCAACCTCGCCGTCGAGGTCGCGGTCGTCGCGGCCCTCCGCCCGACCATCGCCCACGCCGCTCCGACCATCCCCGTCACCCCTCCCGCCCGCTAAGCCCATGACCCTCCAACATCGCCGCGCATTCCTCCGCCGCCTCGGCCTTTCGGCCGCCGCGCTGCCGCTCCTCGGCGGCCTTGCCACGCTCGGCGCCGCCGAGCCGGTCGCTGGCCGCCGCCAGCGCGTAATCTTTGTCTTCTCGCCCAACGGCATCGTCCCGCCGGCCTTCTGGCCCGACGAGGAAGGCGCGAACTTCCAGCTCAAGGCGATCATGAAGCCCTTCGAGCCGTTCAAGGATAAGCTGCTCACGCTCAAGGGCGTGAATAATCGTGTCCGCGGCGACGGCGATTCGCACATGCGCGGCATGAGTTGCCTGCTCACCGGCATCGAGCTCTTCCCTGGCAACATCATGGGTGGCGGCGGTGCTCCCGCCGGCTGGGCCAGTGGTCCGTCCATCGACCAGACGCTGCGCACCTATCTTCAGGCGAACCCACAGACCAAGACCCGCCTGGGCTCCCTCGAGATCGGCGTCGCCGTCGGCAACCGCGCCGATCCTTGGACGCGCTGGAGCTACGCCGGCGCCAACCAGCCTGTCGCGCCCATCTCCAGCCCTTACGAACTTTTCGACAAGCTCTATGGCTCGATGAAGGAAGGCGAGAACCTCGGCTCCGTCCTCGACGGGCTCAAGGACGACATCGCCAAGGTCGCCAACGCCGTCGACAAGGGCGATCGCGCGTTGCTGGACCAGCATGCGACCGCTTTGCGCGAGCTCGAGCGCGGCCTCAAGGAAAGCCAATCGCAGTCGGCGCTCAAGGTGCCGCATCCGCCGGAGCCGGGTGTCCCGCTCGAAAACGACAGCATCCCGCAGATCACGCGCCTCCAGACCGAACTCCTCATCAGCGCTTTCCAGAACGACCTGGCGCGCGTCTCGACGTTCCAGTTCACCAACTCCGTGGGCGGCGCCCGCATGAAGTGGATCGGCATCGACGAAGGGCACCACGCGCTCTCGCACGATCCGGACCTGAACACCAGCTCGGTCGAGAAGCTCACCCAGATCAATATCTGGTTCGCCGAGCAGATCGCCCACCTCGCCAAGCGCCTGCAGGAGACTCCGGAGCCTGACGGCCAGGGCAACATGTTGGACAACACCACCATCGTCTGGACCAACGAACTCGGCAAGGGCAACAGCCACACGCTCGAGGACATCCCCTGGGTGCTCATCGGCGGTGGCCTCGGTTTCAAGGCCGGCCGCGCGCTCAAGTTCAAGAAGGAGCCCCACAACCGCTTGCTCATGGCGATCGCCCAGGCTTTCGGTCATCCCATGAAGACCTTCGGTAATCCGAGTCTCTGTGAGGGTGGGGCGTTGAAATTGAGTTAAGTTTAGGGGCAGGGGTAGGGGCAGGGGTAGGACTTTAACGCAAAGGGAGACCGGGAACCGGAATGAAGGCTGGGGGCATAACGCCCCGGCCAATCATCCGGTTTCCAGTCTCCCTTTTAGTTGGGCGGCTGTCTTGGGGTAGGGCTGACCGCCTCGGTCAGCCGCGGTTGAGCGAGGGCGCTCAACCCTACCAGAGGCAGCTAGGTCGTGACGTGGTCTCGACCTAGCCTGCCATCTGTCATCCGTCATCTGCCCTCTGTCATCTACTCTTTAAAGGGTCCCCGCCTGTGCCGATTCCGATTGGAGCTCCACTTATTCCTGGATTTAGGTGGGCGGTACGTTGCCACGGCTCGGACGAGGCCGGTCGGGTCGCACCTCCCGTATATTATGTTCGTAGGGAAGGGAGGCTGCCGCGGGTGTCGAACACCGCAGGGGATAATCAATATGAAGAAAATCTCCCCAGAAAGCAAGCGGGGGAGAGAAGAGGGTAGATTCATCGGTCCGGATCGGTAAAAAGGACGGATGCGAACCCCCTCTGCGCTTCTCCTCCTGTGTCTCGGCCTGGTCGGCTGCCAGCAGGCCCAGCCCCGGCCCGAGATCGTCCCGGCCGAATATGTCGGCCTGCTCGCCCCCAAGACGCCCGCGCCGTTGCTCCAGAAGGGTGACCGGCTCGCGATCTGCGGCGACTCCATCACCGAGCAGAAGAAGTACAGCCTGTTGATGGAGGCGTATGTCGTCGCCGCGCGCTCCGACCTACACGTCACCGTCCGCCAGCATGGGTGGAGCGGCGAGCAGGCCGGCGGTTTCCTCAAGCGCATCGACAACGACGTCCTGCGTTTCAAGCCGACCATCGCGACCACCTGCTACGGCATGAATGATTTCCGCTACGTCCCGCAGGACGACGCCATCGCCGCGACCTATCGCGCGAACCAGACCGCCGTCGTGCGTAAGTTCAAGGAAGCCGGCGCGCGCGTCGTGCTGGGCTCCTCGGGTACGATCCATTCCGTCCCGCCGTGGGTGAAGTCCGCGAAGGGCACCTGGCAGGAGCTCAACCTCGCGCTGCTTAATTTCCGGAACATCAACATCGAGGTGGCGCAGGCCGAACAGGTCGCGTTCGCCGACGTCTATTGGCCGATGCTCGTGAAGGGCCATGAGACCCGGGCCAAGTATGGCGAAGGCTTCAAACTCGAGGGCGACGACGGCGTGCATCCCGGTTGGGCCGGCCATGTCATGATGGCGACCGCCTTCCTCGAAGGCCTCGGCCTGCGCGGCGACGTCGGCCAGATCGACGTCGATCTGGCGACCGGTAAGGCGAACGCCCGCTACGGCCAGCGTATCATGAAGACTGAAGGCGGCGTGGTCTCGCTGCGCAGCTTCCGTATCCCCGCTTCGTTCGAGCCGGGTGACGTCACCAAGGACGGCACCATCGCCGCCGGGGTGGCCCTGGCTGATTTCCAGAAGAAACTGAATCGCCTGACCCTGCGGGTCGCCGGCGCCAAGACCGCTCAGGTGAAAGTCACCTGGGGCGACGTCGCCAAGATCTTCACCGCCGCCGAGCTCGCCAAGGGTGTGAACCTCGCGGCGGTGTTCCCCCGGAATCCCACCTCGCCGACGTTCGCGAAGATCTGGAAGGCCGTGGAAGAGAAGCAGGCCTATGAGACCAAGCAGATCAAGACCCTCTTCCGTAGCCCCGAGGCCAAGAAGGACATGGAAGCCGTCGTGAAGAGCTCGCAGGTCGAGTTCGACCGCCTGGCCGCCGCGCTCAAGGCGACGATCAAGCCCGTCGATTCGACCCTCAAGGTGGAAGAGGTGCGCTGACCGGACCCCGCCCATGAAACGGGCCGCACTTTCGTGCGGCCCGGGCTATGGCTAACCAACAACGAGGGATTATTCGGCCGTGACGTTCTCGGCGACGCCGACGCCGAGGGTCATGCCGCCGACGACCTGGACCTTCTCCATGATGGTCTTCTGGATTTCCTCCAGGACCTTCGGGTTCTTGATGAGGTAGTCCTTGGCGGCTTCGCGGCCCTGGCCGATGAGCTGGCCGTTATAGGCGATCCAGGCGCCCTTCTTCTCGAGGATCTTGTGTTCGATGCCGAGGTCGAGGACGGAGCCGGAGCGGGAGA